>JANMEO010000199.1:0-14109 GCA_031376995.1 Burkholderiales bacterium | reverse complement strand
CCAGACGCCCCAGCTTCTTGTCACGCCAAGCAAAGTCTTCGATCACAATGTCTAAACTGGGCGCCACCTCGGTTTGATGGGACATTGATGATGTTGCCCTCTCGCGTTCAAGCTTCAGGACGGGATCAGTGGGGGGCAAATTTAATCGACTCAAGCGCACCATGATTTGCGCACTGTTATTTGGCCCCTTGGGATGATAGGTGAGCAACCCATTGAGCTGGTCTGCATCAACCCTGGCGCGCCAAAGTTTTCCCTCACTCTGCACGTCAACATTGAAATTGCTGAGTTTTCTTGCTGCAATAGTGAGCTCGTCGGCCTGCAATATCACACGGGTGGGTATATAGCTGAGCGCAGCCCCTGGAAGCGCAACGAACGGCACGGCCTGGGCAGCAACAGGCCCATCACCCAACGAGCGCCAGGCATCTAAATCAATCGACGGGGCGCTAATCTGCGCACTCACACCCGAACGTATCCCGGCTTGTGTGCCTAAGGCGGCCCCGACTGGCAACGCCCCCTTGCCAACCAAAATTCGGCCCTGCATGACTTGAGGGCTACCCCCCCGAAGGTCTCTGACATAGTGGGCCTGAATCGATGGGCCTAAGGTCAAATGCAGGGTATCTGCCACAACGCGTCCCGTGCCGGGCTCGGGGTCCGTGATCAGCGTTTGCAGTTGTGTTGCCCAAGGAGTCTGGGCAGACTTGGTGAGTGGGGCCGGCAAATCAATCGACATACCCAGACCATCGCTGGTAAGCGAAATTTCTGGGTGACCATGTGCTGTTCCTAGGGCCAGTCGATAGCTGGTTTCCCCCTTTAAAACCTGTGCCCAGCGAGCCAGCTCGGGCCACTCAATGGCTTGGCGCAGGCCCTCGGCGCTAATGCGCCCCTGGGCCAATAAATTCAAACCACTGTCGCGTTGCCAGCCCCCTTGAATTTGGAAATCGCCGCCCAATAGCTGGCCATTGAGTGCAGCTAAAGTGAGGCTGTGCTGAGTGAAGTCGACGCGACCTTTAAGCCCATTGACAACGGGCACCTCAGGGCTCCATCGCACTTGATTGCCTGGCAAAGTCAAGCTGCCCTTAATGGTGCTTGACGCCACATCGGCCAGTGGCAGATGTAGGCTGAGTTGGAGCTCAGCCAAGCCATCGCATTGCGCACGGGCCTGCGCCTGCTCTGCCCAGCGGCCCACGGGCGAAGCATTCACAAACTGGAGTATGTCGTTCAGTGGGCCAATGCCCTCTCCCTCAAGATTCAACACCCCTGATGGGCCCATGTTTTTGATATCTGCCTGAATTTTATTCAAGCTCACGCCCCTGTAATTGGCGCGCACATTGCGAAAACCAATACCGCCCCGCTCCACCTTGAGCTCACCCGCAACCCCACTCAATGAGGGCCACGGTGAAACCCGGGCAGGCTCATTGGCAGAGGCCGCCTCGTTGGGTACAAAAGAAAAATTCAGATCATTAACCCGGGCCGTGATGCGCATTTCACCGCCCTCGGGTTGAAGGGGATCGCTGCCCACCTGTGTGCGAAAAGGAAAATACCTCAAGTCCCCCCGCACCCGCACATGCCCCTCACTCAGGAGTCCACCCGACAGTGCGCTCGCAAGGTAAGTGCGGCCACCCAGAAATTGGGGCAAATAACGCACCACTTGGTCAGCACGGCCACGGTGCACATGGGCAGTCAAATCTAGAATTCCTGGATTAAATTGGTCGCGCGGCCCCGGCAACCGCGTCCAAGTTGCTAGTGCATCGCCTTGCACATCGTTGTTAGTCACTTGAGCCTGCGTCAGCTCCACCCTCAACTTTGGGCTTTCAAAGCCTTGGGCTGGCTCGATACGCCACTGCAACTGTGCGCTGAATTGTGACAGGGGGACACTGGGATCTTCCCAAAGTCCAGGCCAGGTTAATACGCCACCAGAAACCTGAAGTTGCGCGCGCCCGCCCTTCTCGGTGGCATTGATATCGAGCGTTGCACCCCGGATGCCAGGGCGCCCTATGGCTTGGGTCGAATGAGCTGGCGTGGAGCTTTGTATGGCGGCAGTCTGGGAAGCTAGGGCCTCTACTGACAAATTGTTAAATACCCCTTTGAGTTTATAGCGGGTAGGCGCATCCATAGCGCCCTCCCAGCCAATTTCCAACCCTTGAACGCCCCCCATCGCTTGGGCCTGATGAAGTCCTTGGCGCAACGAAACACTCAACGGCAAGTGGGTGGCCATTTGAGTAACAAGGGCCAAGTCCAAGCGCTGTGCGCTGAGCTCTCCGCCACTCACCTCGCCCTGTTGAGATTGTTGCCAGGCCAAGCTGATGTCGCCTCGCGACCACTCCTGGCCCGCTTGCGTGATGAAACTGAACTGTGACAAATTGAGCCGTGTGGTGTTGCCACGCCGCACACCACTGACCCGTCCTTCTAGCCTTTGCAGCGCCAAGGGCTCAGTCTGTGAGCCTAGCTGCACATTCACTGCCTGCACAGCCAAGTCCAACGTGCCCCCAACCGCCTGACCTTCAGCCACATCCACCCAAACACGCAAAGCACCTTGACCTTGTTCAACCGCGAAGGGTAGCTGCGCATAGTGCTTAAGCTGGCTGAGGTCAAGCTGCGGTATGTCGCTATACAAAGTGCCACTCCAACTCCGCCAGTCGGCACTGTCTGCAAGCAGTGCCTGTTGAAACTGGCCTCGCACGCTGAAACGCTGGCCCCACTGAGCTGGGGGCGACGCATCCAGCTGAATGGCATGTTTTCGCAAGCCGTTGCGAAGCACCCATTGCACATCACTCAAAATCAATGGGGGTGCAGGGCGCAGCTGGTCGGTCCAGCGCACAGTGCCCCCGCGAATAGCCACCTCACCTTGGCGTAATAACCAACCAAGACCCGTAGACTTGCCCTGGACTGAGCCCAGAGGCATTGGCAGCGGCAAACCCGCCACGTACAGGCGACCCTGCTTATCTCGCTCGATCTCCAACATAGCACCGTCAATCACCACCTGCTTGAAGCGAGGTTCTAAGGCCAGCACTGAGCGAGGTGACAAACGAGCAAGAACCCTTGGCAACACCAGCGCGGGCCGCTGCTGAGCGTCAATCAATTGAACATCACTTAACTCGATGGTAGGTGACCACCCCCTGGACTGCACTCGAATACCCCCAAGACGTACAGGCACACCCACAACACGCGTAGTGAGCGCTTGAATTTCCTCGCGCCATACGTCAATGTGCGGCAAAATAAACCAATGCAAAGCCCCCCAGGTCAACAAAGTCAACGCCAAGCAGGTGGCTAATAAACCCAGGGTCCAGCCCGCCACGAAGCGCAACACCTTACGCCAAAGCGGGCGAGCCTTCAAAGGCAATGCGGTGTTGAGCAGTGGCAGTGCAAAATGTGATTGTGGGCCAGTGATCACCGTGGTCGTCCGGCAGAAATAACCTAAGGGTGTGCACTACGAGCGCTTCAAGGCGCAAAGCTCGATGCTGCATGAATGCAAGCCGCGCATTTTCAGCACCGATGCTTTGTTTTTAAAACAACGACTTAGAGCGGTCAAACAGCACAGGCGCAAGGCGGCAAAGCAACAGCTGATGAAAACCAATCTAACGCAGTGTCCATCATTATGGGCTGTCAAGTCGAAAGCGAAAGCTCAATGATGCCACCACCCGACGACCCCGAACTCTGTTGGCCGCAAGGAGCTGCGTCGTACAGCCGATTTGTACAACGCGTTCGCCGCCGTTACCCCAGCGAACTTAACGACCTGGCACCTGGCTTGCCAAGACGTGATGACGTGACAACATTGATCACGCTATTGCAATCTCAGGGGCGTACCTTAGCAAGCGCCCTGCGTGTGGCACGCCATGTCGTGATTGAGCGCCTGGCCGTGCTCGATGTTGAACAGGCCAGACCCATGAGCGACATCACCCTGGCCATGACTGAGCTGGCTGAAGCCACCCTCGACCTGGCCCTGACCCAGGCGCTCCGTGAACAAGACCAGTTGCTGGGTGTGCCACGCAATGCAAATGGCCAACGTATTGATTTTTGGATTGTTGGAATGGGAAAGCTGGGTGCCCGTGAACTGAATGTGTCCTCGGACATTGATCTCATTTATCTCTACGAAGAAGAGGGTCAATTGGAGGATAGAGAGAACCCGGGTGTGAGTGCCCATGAATATTTTTCACGCTTGGCACATCGCCTTTACGCGCTCATTGGCGAGACCACAGATGATGGCCAGGTTTTTCGAGTTGACTTGGCTCTGCGCCCCAATGGCCAATCAGGTCCTGCTGCGCTCAGCCTGTCAATGCTTGAAGAATATCTGCATGTTCAGGGCCGAGAATGGGAGCGTTTTGCTTGGCTTAAAAGCCGCGTGGTTGCTCCGCAAGAAAGTGTACTCAATGGTCGTGCGCTGGCCTTGCGCACGCTGATCACACCGTTTGTATACCGCCGCTACCTAGACTACAGCGTGTTTGAAGCCTTGCGGCAACTGCATCGCAAAGTGCGCGAAGAAGCCCGACGCCGGGTTGCGGGGCGCCCGGAACGGGCCAACGACGTCAAGCTATCGCGTGGAGGCATTCGTGAAATCGAATTTATCGTGCAGCTGCTGCTGCTGGTGCGTGGCGGGCAGTATCCTGAAATCCGCACCCGCTCGACCCTCAAGGGGCTCGAAAAACTGGTGGCCGCAGGCCTGATGAAACCTGCCAATGCACAGCGCTTGGCCCAGTCTTACATTTTTTTGCGCGAACTCGAGCATTGCATTCAATATCTAGATGATCAGCACACTCACCAGCTACCCACGCTAGATGCTGACTTGGAATGGATGGCAAGCTCCCTCTCCCCCCCACTGGCCAGCGGATGCGCCCTCTTGCAGCGATTTTGTGAAACACGCGAATTTGTTGCCACCGAGTTTGACGCTTTGCTGCACGAGGGCAACAGCCCCCAGCTTGATGAAGGTATGAAACCACGTTGCAACCCCTGCAGGCCTTTGGCTCCTTTAGACAGTGAACAAGCCCTTGAAAGCCTGCCGCCAGAGATAGCCCGTCGCATTCAAACTTGGTTTGATCAAGGGCGCTTCAAGATGCTGCGCGATGACAGCAAGCAACGCCTGACACAGTTGATGATGCGCAGCGTGCAGGCCATCACCTCAGGCATGTGCCAACTCAGCGCTGTCCTCTCCTTCATTGATTGGCTTGAACCCTTGCTGCGCCGCGAAGCGTACATTGCCTTGTTGGTTGAGCGACCCGCCGTGCACCAACGCCTGCTGCGCTTATTGGGGCTGGCTCGTTGGCCACTGCGGTATCTTTTGCGTCACCCTGGGGTGATTGACGAATTGGCTGACGAGCGCATTTTGCATCGTCGCTTCAACGGCGCTGAGTATCACGATGAACTGGCCCAGCGCCTACAAGCTTGGCAGCGCGCTGGCCAAGACAATGAAGAGGCGCTGCTTGACACGCTGCGCCGTGCGCACCACGCTGAGGTTTTTCGCACACTGGTGCGCGACGTGGAGGGGCACATCACCGTCGAGCAAGTGGCGGACGATTTATCTGCCTTGGCTGACGCCACTCTGGCATGCACGCTACGCTGGAGCTGGTCAAACTTCAAAAATGCGCACCGAGATGCGCCCTGCTTTGCCATCATTGCTTACGGCAAACTGGGCAGCAAAGAACTCGGCTATGGCAGCGATCTTGACCTGGTATTTTTGATTGATGATGCTGACGAGCCGAATGTGGATCATGCGACCGAGGTCTACAGCGCCTTTGTGCGCAAGTTCGTGCACTGGCTTACCTTGCGCACCAGCGTGGGTGAGCTTTTTGACATTGACACCTCATTGAGACCCAATGGCAACTCGGGTCTATTGGTCAGCACCATGGTTCGCTATGAAGCCTACCAAAGCGGTCGTGGCAGCAATACGGCATGGACCTGGGAGCACCAAGCCCTGAGTCGTGCACGTATATGCGTTGGCCCCCCTTCGATGGTAGCTCGCTTTGAGGCCGTTCGCCGATCGGTACTCAGCGCGCGACGTGATCCCTATTTGCTGCGCTTCGAAATCCAAGCCATGAGCCAAAAAATCCGTGCCGCGCATCGGGTTCATCAGGAGAATTTTGACGTCAAGCACAGTGTCGGCGGCATGATGGATGCTGAGTTTGCAGTGCAATACCTTGTCTTGGCGCACAGTGGATCGCACCCCGAACTGTTGGACAACGTAGGCAACATTGCGCTCTTGCAACGAGCTGAGGCTGTGGGTTTATTACCCGATGGCTTGGGCCATGCCGCCGCCAAGGCCTACCGCGACCTGCGTCGCATCCAACACCGCGCACGACTCGACGAAAAACCCACGCAAGTGAACCCTGCACAAGTCACCACACAGCGCGAGGCCATCACCGCTGTTTGGAACGTGGTTTTCGATGATGCCCCGCAAGCCTTCAAAGCGCTTGAAAAATGAGCCCCACCACCACCCCAGCATGGGGGCCATCAAGGGGCTGGTGGGGCGTCACGTTGAGTCTAATGATGGTTTTGCTGGCGCAACCCTTGAGCCAGGGCCATCTATCAGACGGCCTTTGGCGCTCCAACATGGATTGGCAACCCAACCTGGCGTGGTCGCAACCCTGGAGATGGTGGACGCCGGTTGCCGTGCACTTGAGCGTACAGCACTTGTTGACAAATGCCACCGGCGTGGTGTTGGTTGGCAGCTTAGGTTGGGCAGCACGCTTGCCACGACAAGCCGCATGGGCCTGGTGCATGGCCTGGCCGCTGACGCATCTGGGTTTGCTACTGCGCCCCGAATTGCTCCGATATGGGGGTGCCTCGGGGGTATTGCATGCTGGTGTTGCCGTCACAGCCACCTGGTTGGTGTTTTGGCAATGCGGCAAACTGCGCAGGATCGGAGCGTTGACGGGCCTAATCTTGGTTCTCAAAGTGCTCAGCGAAACGCCCTGGGGGCCTGTTTTACAAACCCGAGAGGGCTGGGACATCGTTATCGCGCCATTGGCACATGCCACAGGCGCTTTGGCTGGCGGAGTATGTGGCTTGCTGTTTTCAGCAATGCTTCAACGACAACGAGTGAAATCAGGCGAACCCCTTGATCAATGCAAATGATCGCCCTCTGCTGACGAAGTGGTTTGATTAAATGGCAAGGCTACTTGTCCTCCGAGGCTTCGCCGAATCTGCTTTGACTCATGGTCGAGAACAAGCTTCATGGTCAAAATAGAACCCGCCAAAACCATCGTGATCACATTGGCCACCACAATGGGCCAAGCCTCTAAACTGACGCCGTAGACAAGCCACAAAGCCACACCCAAGGTGAATACGCTGTACATGGTCAAAGAGACACCGCTTGCATCACGTGTGCGAAAAATCAACCAGGCTTGAGGAACAAAAGCACTGGTAGTGAGGGTGGCCGCCAAGTAGCCTAAAGCATCAAGCCAAGTCATCGTTCATCGGCTGCCATGACCACTGGGCTGTGTAGGGCGAATCAGTTGCGCGATACCAGGCCCTGAAACCCATTGCACCAGAGCTTCTAGCGCCCCACGTGCAATATTAGCGTCGGGGTGATTGATGATGCCAACGAGCACATAGCGACGACCGTTGGGATGAAGGATATAGCCAGCGACTGCAACTGCATCGCGCAATGAGCCGGTCTTGAGGTGGGTACGCCCCTGATTAGCCCTCGATCGTTTCAAAGTGCCATCGACGCCTCCGACAGGTAACGAGCTCATCAACTCTGGCATCACTGGGCTGGCCCATGCACTTTGCAGCAAGCGGGCCAACAGGTTGGCTGACACCCGACTCTCCCGCGATAAGCCTGAGCCGTTATCGATCATAAGCTCTTGTGCAGGGTCTCCCAGACGTTCACTGACCCATGTTCGAAGCACTGCGCGCGCATTCTCAGGGGTCCCCAAACCCCGCTGTGTCAGACCCAATGTCAAAAACAATTGTTGCGCCATCACGTTGTTGCTGTACTTGTTGATGTCGCGAACAACTTCTGCCAAACTGGGCGAAGCCACTTCAAAGGTGGCTGGCGTGCCAGGGGCCGTGCCATCGCGAACCTTGCCGCTCAATTTCCCGCCTAAGGTTTGCCACATACCTTGCAATGCACGTTGGTTATACAGGCTGGCATCTGAGGCCACTGGCCAGATGCGCTCACCACAACTGATGGGATAAGAGCCACTCAAACGCAGCAGTTCTCCTTGGGTAAAGTCTGCTCTGAGCCCACCACGCCAGTCAGCGCAAGGGCTGCTTGACAACGGCACACTGTCGTCATGGTGCAAGTGGGCCATCGGCGGATCCATGCTGACGACGGCCACGTTTCGCTCGAGGTCGGGGGTAAAGGTCAACACCAGCGATTTGTAATTCAACAGCAAAGCGTCTGGGTTGACGTTATAGGGCCTGAGGGGTTCACCATCGAAATCCGCGGGGTTTAGCGCACTCACAGCAAAAGCACTGCGATCGAGAACGATGTCACCGCGAATTTCACGCACGCCCAGCTGCTGCACTCGTCGCAATAACAACCACACTCGCTCCATCACCAACTTGGGGTCACCCTGGCCTTTGATCAGCAAGTTTCCTTCAAGCACCCCATCGCGAATGCTGCCCTGCACCCAAACCTGAGTTGTCCAGGTCCATGCTGGACCGAGCAAATCGAGCGCTGCATAGGTGGTGAACAATTTCATCACAGACGCTGGGTTCACAGCCTTGTCTGCCTGCCAGCTCAGTGCGGTGGTGCTGGAGCCCACCTCTTGCACCACTGCAACCATCGCCTCACGTGGCACGTGTGCCTTTTGCAAGGCGCTTTGCACTTCGCTAGGCAAGCCTTGGGCTGAGCAAGTACCCCAGCCTGCCATCAGCGCGACCCAGACAGCCAAGGCCTGCTGCCATAGCGACTTGAATGCTGATGATTTCTGGGCCATGCCAACGCGAACCGTCAGGCTTTAAAAGGGTGCAGGCCAAACGTCAACATTGTCCATGCTTGACGGCCTTGCAGCTTTTGCTGCAAGGCCCAGCGTTGCGCCGTGTTGATGCCGATGATGCTTGTTCGCGGACCTGCATTGACTTTGAGTTTGAATTGAAATCATCCCAGCATTGTCCCAGATTTCGAAGCGTAACTACTCAAGCCACTTCAACATCATCGATGGTGTAACCCGCCACCAAGGAACGTGTTGCCAGCTAAAGCATGGTGCTCAAGCGACACAAGGACAGAAATTGACTTTTTTTGAAATTTTTTCTCGTTGCTCTATTTCTTTTAAAAGATTTTTAATAAAGATAGTAGTAGATAGTAGAGGGCGACGATTTCTGTGGATAACCACGTTTTTCTTATAAAAATCAACGACTTAGTCGGTGGATAACCCTGTGGATTTCCAGTGGATAAAAAAAGGATAAAGGTATAACAACTTTCGGATTTGTGCCAAACCTGTGGATAACTCTAAAGTTGTTCACAGGTTGCCCACAGGTTACCCACAGGTTTATCCTTTGACTGATTCAGCTTTTTATGTAATCTTATAGAAATATTCGTCTTGCCTCAACGTGCATGGTAAGTAGGCCTCCCTCAGGAGGCATAAAAAAGTGCATTGCACATGGCAAATCGCCGACGAAAATTGCTTGATGGGGGTTGGTCAAAACCATTGATAGCTGCTGTTTGCGACCGCGATCAAGCAGATCGCCCATCACGCCCTTTGCCAACACAGCACCTTCTGGTTGAATAGGCATATACCCATCAGAACTGAAGATGCCGAGTCGCTGGGCCGTTTGGGAAACGGGTCAGCGACGTTGCAAATCCTCGCCCTATCAACGGATAGGGCTGCGGTTTGCGCCTTACACCCCCATTCCCCAAAAAACCCATCAACCCAGCATCTTCAGTTCCGATGGGTATAGAGGCTGTGTTGACCCCGCCAGACGCAGCTGCTGAACATGGATTTGCCCTTGCTTCATTTGATCAATCGAAGCGTCAGGGGGTAGCGAAACATTTGACCATTGCTGGCTTTCACAGCACCGATGATGCAAAGGATGAAATTGGCCACCACGATCACAGGGATCAAAATCAAGCCTATCAGAATGACAGTCAACATGGCGCTGGCAAAAAGAGCAAGCCAAACAGTGATCTGAAAGTTGAGTGCTTCTTTGGCATGCTCGGTATCGAATTGCGAATCGGGCTCAGTTTTTTTGATCAGAAACAAAATGAGTGGGGCAATGAAGCCTGTGAAAAATCCTCCAAGATGAGCCAATATGGCCAAGGTGCGGTCGTTGGGGGCGTTTAAAGCGGGCTTGGGGTGGTCAGTCATAAAATTGATCTTTGGTCCTTATCAGGGCGTTGAAAAAGTGCCTGTGTCGCTTGAAAAAATGACTGCGAACAAGAGCTCATTGAGTCGTCACCGTGCCTGGAGGGCGCCCGGGCGCCATGTCGACAAGTTCAGCGTCAGACACAATTTCAAACACCTTGACCACTTTTTTGACACCCACGATGCCGCGTGCAAGATCAGAGGCGCGTTTGGCCTCGCGTTCGGTTACTCGACCCATTAAATAAACCACACCATCTTGTGTCACGACCTTGAACGCTGAGACGTGCAGGTCTTTGGAGTCAAACAAAGTGGCTTTGACTTTGCTTGTCAGCACAGCGTCATTTAGGCCGTTGTTGATGCTGATGCCTTGGGTGCTGAGTTCATTGACCACCGAACGTACATTGGGAATGCGCATAATGGACTGTTCTATTTTTCTTTTTTCAACCTCTGAAGGCACAACACCCAATAACAACACCACCCGGTTGTAGCTGGTTGCTGAAGGCGCTTCACGCTCGCCCATGATGTCTTTGATGCGGCTTTGAGCTTTGATTTCAATCGACTGGTCTTCGAGTTGAGTGCCAGCGGTTCGACGATCAGAGGCGATCAAAGAGCTTCCAACCATCCCTCCTAAAACCAAGGGCGCGCAGCCACTTAAAACACCGAGGCCTAGCGCCGCAGCCAACCACAGTGTGGGCTTGCTTGTGAGGGATAAAACACGGTGGGATTGAATAGGGGTAGTCATAAAGAGTCTTCTCCAAGAAGTTGTAAATCAATGGCATCGCACAAGCTGTGCAAAATCAACCACTGCACCTCATGAACGCGCGCTTTGCGCTCATGAGGAACAATGATGTGAACGTCAGTTTCGGTGAGTTTGTTATTGAGTTCGATCTGGCTGTCAGAGATCACCACCACGCCCATGTCTTTTTCGTGGGCTCGAGCCAGCGCAAGCATGAGGTTTGGCGCCGTCTCACCCGTGGACCAAGCCAGCAACACATCACCTGGCTGTCCCAGCGCCTCGAGTTGACGAAGCCATAGGTCTGTGCCGTCCATCAGCAGTGTCATGGCCGCCAGGCTGGGGCGATCTCTCTCGAAGCGACCCAACAACGTTGAACACCCATACTGGGCCATCAAACCGCACTCTGATTCACCGAAGCTCAAAATTTTGCCCCCTGAGGTGATGCAGCCAACCAAGGCTTGTGCTGCATCTGCCAACGGTTTGGCTAGTGTTTCTGCACTGGCGTAGACCAAGTCAGCGCAGTCGAAAAAATTTTGTTGAAGGTGATGTTCAAGCATGGACACGGGTTATTTGAAAAACGGCGATTGGATACGCCCAAAAATGTTAGTACCTTGTCTTTGGAATGAGGGTATTTATACCCATCGACCCAGCATCTTCATTTCCGAGGGGTATAGAGGGCTCTTTGATCATAAGACAGCCCGTGCAGTGGCTGGGTGCTGAAGATCGTTGATGAACCTTACATTGGATAGCACAGGCTTGTATCAAAAGCGGCTTGTATCCACTGCATTTTTCCCGCTTCACAACTCAGCACATCGAAACGACACGGGGGGGGGGGAGCGATAGCGCATGAGATAGTGCTGCGCTGTGCGTATGAGGCGCTGTTGTTTGTTTCGATTCACGCTGGCTGCCGCACCACCAAAACCCATGTGCTGACGGGTGCGTACCTCGACAAAAATCAAGGTGCCATCACGAGATTGCATAATCAAATCAATCTCGCCAGCAGGGGCCCAGCGCCCATGTGCCACACGATAATTGCGCTCAACCAGTGTCAGCCCCTGTTGTTGCAGATGATGCAGGGCACATTTTTCACCCTCATCTCCGGATTGTTTTGTTGTGCTCAACTTGATTCCTCAGACTGTTTTGCCAGTTGCCGCTGCTGTGGCAGGTGGTCAAGAGTATCCAGCATCCACTTTGTATGTGGTTGCGACACCTATCGGTAATTTGGCCGATATCAGTCTGCGGGCGTGGCACCTGCTGTCATTGGTGGATGCCGTTGCTTGCGAAGATACAAGGCACAGTGCGGTGCTGATGCGTCACTTGGGCCTTCATAAGCCGCTGCTGGCTTTGCATGAGCATAACGAGCATGAGGCGGCACAGGGCGTGCTGCTTCGCTTGGCTCGAGCAGAGCGCGTCGCTTACTTGAGTGATGCTGGCACGCCCGCAATCAGTGACCCTGGAGCCCACTTGGTCGCGATCATTCGCAGAGCCGGCTACCGCGCTATACCCCTGCCTGGGGCCAGCAGTGTGCTGGCAGCGTTGAGTGTGGCGGGTGTGGAGGCCCAAGGCGGATTTACGTTTGTCGGGTTTTTACCGTCTCAGACACGTGAACGCGAACGTATTTTGAAGGGGTGTGTAGACTCGCATGAGACGCAGGTGTTGTTTGAGGCGCCTCACCGCATTGAGGCGCTATGCCAAGCCTTAGCTGCTTTGTGTCCCCAGCGAGTGTTGAGCTTGTGCCGTGAGCTCACCAAACAGTTTGAGTCGGTTCATACCTTGTGCGCTGTTGAGGCACCCGCTTGGTTGGCCGCGGCACCGCATCGCTGCAGGGGTGAATTTGTGGTGGTTGTGCATGGGCACAGCGCTGCCGCCTCAGAGGCAGAAAGTTTGGGCTTCGAAACCACACTGCAAGTGTTGCTTCGAGAGTTGCCATTGAAGCAAGCTGTCGCCTTGACGGCAGAGATCACTGGGGTAGCGCGCAAAATTTTGTACACCCGTGCACTGGTCCATAAAAAGCAGGTTGATTCAAAATGACGTCAATCTCAAAAAGCCAATCATCATGAGCTCAGGTTTCAGCTATCGGCATCTTTACTATTTTTGGGTCGTGGGTACAGAGGGTGGCATGGCCAAGGCTGCTGAACGACTGAACATGGCTGTGCAAACAGTGAGCACCCAGGTGCGGGAGTTGGAGCGCTCATTGGGGGTGGCGTTGTTCAAACCGGCGGGTCGCGGCTTGGCCTTGACCGATGCCGGTCTGGCAGCTTTGCAACAGGCTGAGCAAATATTTGCTTTGGGCGAGAAGCTCCCTGAATGCGTGCGTGATGCCATCAGTGCACCGAGTGTGAGGTTGACGCTTGGCATTTCAGACAGTTTGCCCAAGATTGTTGTGCGCAGCTTGATTCAGCCTGTGATTGATGAGCCACACCTTCGCTTGATGTGCCGGGAGGGGGCATTGCCTAACCTGTTGGGTGAACTGGCCTTGCATCGGCTTGATCTGGTTTTGACTGATCAAGCGGCACCGCCCAACCCCAATGTCAGGGTCTATAGCCACTCTTTGGGGAGCTCGAGCATCGCTTGGTATGCCCATGTTGCCCTGGTGGAACAGGCGCGAAAAAACTTTCCTCACTCACTGGCAACCGTGCCAGTGTTGTTGCCGACGCCGCATGTGGCGGTGCGTGTGCTGCTGAATCAGTGGTTTGAAAAAATTGGCGTGAGGCCACGTATTGTTGGTGAGTTTGATGACAGTGCCTTGCTCAAGACGTTTGGCGCCAGTGGCATGGGGGTCTTTCCCGCCGCAGAGATGGTGGACCACGAACTGCAGAAGCAATACGCGGTTCAACGCATTGGTTCATGTGAAGGGGTTCAAGAGCGATTTTTCGCGATTGGCACTGAAAGGAAAGTACAACATCCATTGGTTCAGCGGATTTTGAGGCCATATACCCATTCAAGCTGAAGATGCCCCCTGATATCGACCCAGCATCTTCAGTTCCTACAGGGTGCGATTCAAAGTGATGTGCGGCAAAGCTGGACGCTGGAGGTGTTGTCCCTGGCGGTAAGCCAGTTCACTGTTTGCAAACCGCTGTCATTCCCGCGAAAGCGGGAATCCAGAAACTGTGTCAAGTCACATCCATCACA
>JANMEO010000173.1:0-3858 GCA_031376995.1 Burkholderiales bacterium | reverse complement strand
AGCGAGAGGCGCGCGCCCAGGCCTTCAAGGCCTGGGACAGGGTGAGCTGCGCGTCGATGATGGCCTTCCTGGCAGCCTGAGATTGCGTGGCAATCTGCGTTACAAAATCGCTTGTCCCGCCCCCAACAAGTTGACAGTACCAGGCGCCGGTATCTTTGCAAAATCTGTAATTGACAGTAGAGATCAGGTTGTCTGAACTTATGATGGCGCCCATCTTGAGGTTGGATGGGTTTAAGCTTCCACCACCAGTCTTGGGCTCGACTTCAAATCCCAGCCCCTTACCTTTGCAGGGTTTTCATCACCGCTTGCCATGTTGTCTATGATTTCTAACTCAGTGGGCGATGTTCAACCGCAGTCACTTTCCTTTACCGAGCCGCTGCGCTTGCAAAGTGGTGGTGTGTTGAGCCCTTACACCCTGGTCTATGAAACTTACGGCACCCTGAACCCACAACGTAGCAACGTGGTGCTGGTGTGCCACGCGTTGAATGCCTCGCACCACGTGGCGGGCACCTACAAGGGGCAACCCAAAAGTGAAGGTTGGTGGGATAACCTTATTGGTCCTGGAAAGCCCCTAGATACTCGGCGATTTTTCGTCATCGGCATCAACAACATTGGTTCTTGTTTTGGCTCCACAGGCCCGATGGATCTTGACCCGCTCACCGGGCGGCTCTATGGGGCTGATTTTCCGGTGATGACGGTGGAAGACTGGGTGGATGCACAAGCTCGCTTGCTCGAGCGCCTAGGGATCAAGCAGGTGGCTGCAGTGCTTGGGGGCAGTCTTGGGGGCATGCAAGCCTTAAGCTGGTCGCTGCGTTACCCCGATCGGTTGCGTCACTGTGTGGCTGTCGCCACAGCTCCCAATTTGTCCGCTCAAAATATTGCCTTCAATGAGGTCGCTCGGCGGGCGATTGCTACCGATCCAGAGTTTCATGGGGGGCATTATCAAGTGCAGGGTGTGGTGCCCAAGCGGGGGCTGCGGGTGGCTCGCATGATCGGGCACATCACCTACCTGAGTGATGACTCGATGGAGGCCAAGTTCGGCCGTCGCTTGCGCGCCTCGGCTGTCGGTGACGCGGCTTCAGACCTCAGCAGCCCACGCTACAGCACACAAGATGTTGAGTTTGAGATCGAAAGCTATTTGCGCTATCAAGGCGACAAGTTCAGTGATTATTTTGATGCCAACACCTATTTGCTCATCACTCGGGCGTTGGATTATTTTGATCCTGCGCGTGCATTTGGAGGCTGCCTGAGAGCGGCTTTTGCGCAAGCACGCTGTCAGTTTCAGCTCATCAGTTTCACGACCGATTGGCGTTTTTCACCCGCGCGTTCACGCGAGATTGTCAAGGCGCTACTGCACAATCGCCTGCGCGTGAGCTATGCCGAAATCGATGCCCCTCATGGCCATGATGCCTTCTTGCTAGA
Organism: Burkholderiales bacterium; assembly: GCA_031376995.1. Lineage (GTDB taxonomy): Bacteria > Pseudomonadota > Gammaproteobacteria > Burkholderiales > Burkholderiaceae_C > CANHBY01. Next base: position 2,436 of record JANMEO010000173.1, on the reverse strand, counting down.
CGATGCGCGCTACCACGCGTTGATGCGTCAATGCTTTGACAACATCGCCCTGGGTTTGGCCGAAGTGAGCGCCTCATGAACGATGCTCGCACCTTGGGTTTGATCGCCGAGTTGGTGCCTACAGGCTCGCATGTGCTGGACTTGGGTTGTGGGCGTGGCGAGTTGTTGGCGCACCTTCAAAGCCATCGCCAGTGCAGTGGCTATGGCGTCGAGATTGATGATGCCAACGTGCTGTCCTGCGCGCAGCGTCAGGTCAGCGTGATTCAGCTCAACCTTGAAGAAGGCTTGACCTTGTTTGAAGATCAAAGCTTTGATGTGGTGCTGCAGCTTGACACCATGCAGCATTTGCGCAATACCGAGCGGATGTTGCGTGAGACTGCACGAGTGGGGCGTTTAGGCGTTGTGAGCTTTCCCAACTTTGCCCATTGGCCCAACCGGTTGAGCGTTTTACGCGGTCGCATGCCGGTGACCAAAATTTTGCCCTATGAGTGGTACGACACACCCAATATTCGCGTAGGCACTTTCACTGATTTTGAGGTTCTGGCCCAACGCTGTGGGCTGCGCATCTTAGACTCGTTTGGCATCCAAAATGGGCGGGTTGTCCACTGTGCGCCCAATATGCGGGCCAGTGTGGCGGTGTTTAAGTTTGAGCGCGCGTGAGTTGGACAAATGAGCTTGGCTCGGAGAATCGTATCCGTTAGCCCCGCCTCCCTTGTGATCATGTGCCTGTCTGTCCGCATCGGGCCATTATTTCGAGCCAGAGACCTGATGTGGGGTGTCATCAAATCATTCCAAAGTGAGCAAAGCCATTGGTCAAATCCATCCACAGGCGCGCGCCAGGCTGCGCACATGAGCTGAATTGATTCCTCCAAGGCGTTCTTGGCAACGATGGCCAGACTCTACAACGTCACTAAGACCACCGCGCGCAAGTGGCGCATAAGGCACGATATGCGTGAAAAAAAGCCCGGGCTGTTCATCAAAAACGTTGATGAACAAGCGGGAATAGACACCTACTTTAAAGCGATAGGCCCTAAGACCGACCACCCACCCTGCAGGGCATTATCGCCACGCCAGCTACCATCTAGCACCGGTAAATCATTCGCGAAGAGAATGTAGGTATTCCTGGCGTCAAGTTTCCAACGCACAGGCTTTACGGCATCGGCACCCGGTTGAATCACCCTCACCGCCAAGCGGTAGGCTCCAGAACTCAGGTTGCTGGTTAGCAAGTTGGCCGATAGGTTGAATGAATCGCCTGGTTTAACGGTCGTCAAGCGGAAGTCCACTGGGGAAAGCGCGACGGTTTCACCCATGTCGTTGAGCAAGGCAAATTGCACCTTCCAGTCGTAATAAATGGGCGCGATGCCAATATTTCTCGCAACAAGTTGCACTGACAGCGGGCCAGTCTTCGACAAAGAGTCTGAGAAATTTGCAGATTCGATCTGGTAGTTGTAGCCCATCATGCGGTGCAGCTTCATCGAGCTTGCGTAGTACGGTGATGCCGGGTCTGCTCGGTAGCCACCGGACATGGTCGAGTAGTGGCCGGTGGTGATCATGCTTGACCCTTTGGAGGTGGTGTACATGGCTTGCATCTCTTTTGTTCGCTCTGCGTCGGAGCGCGGCGGGGGTTCGCCACCAATCGGTCCGTTCAGCCAATGTTTATTAGCGCTGACCGTAGAATCAAACTCGTCACTGTGCCCGTTGTTGGGTACAAAATAATCATTGTGGAAACCGATGCCGCTTGTTGATTTGAGGGGTTCGGCCCAGGGGTAGCGACCTTGAATTGCGGCTTTGGTGAAGTGAGTTTTGTAAGCGTTGATGATGTCATTTTTGGTCTCGGCAGTGAAGTTGTAGCCTCCTCCACCTTGATAACGAAACCCACTGGTGTGCCATTCGCCCCAGTACCCGAGAATCCCAATCTGGAAGGCATGCACTCTGGGATCATTGTTGTAACGACCTGCCAAGGCCTTAATAGCCTCGACTGCCTGTTGCCTATAGTTTGCATCGTTGTAATCCGTGATGTAAGTGCCGTTCTCACCCTTGATTCGCTTAACCCCCTTTTGACTGTGCAGCCAGCCAGGGCAGTGGGAGTTCACATCATTAGGCCCCCAGTCGCAGTAAAGCCGCAGGACGAAGTGCTTATTTGCTGATCCTGCAAAGCTGATGATTTCTTCAACTTTTGCAAAATCGAACTGGTTATCTTGGGGTTCGAAACTAGCCCAAGAGATGTACTGAAATCCGACTGAGGCTTCTTCGAATGTGTCGAACCAGCCTGAGTTCCAACCTTTGTGGGGGTTTTTCGAAGGGCCGCTGTTCTTGAGGTAGGCGTGCGAGCCAATAGTCGGTGGAGCTGGAGCTGGAGCTGGAGCTGGAGCTGGAGCTGGAGCTGGAGCTGGAGCTGGAGCTGGAGCTGGAGCTGGAGCTGGAGCTGGAGCTGGA
>JANMEO010000120.1:0-6906 GCA_031376995.1 Burkholderiales bacterium | reverse complement strand
TCGCGCTGCCATGGGGGTCCAGTGCAAGGCGCGAGCCGCGGCCAAGGCTGGTGGCCTTGGCAAGGGTCGCAACGCAGCAATGGGCCGCCAGGGCAAGCGAGAAATAGCCAAGTTATTACGGGCCAGATCCTTAGGGGCTTGTTCGGAAAGTAGTCGCACGGCACCTTCATTGACTTGTGTTATCGCCCCCCGACCTCTGCGCGTTGAAGTCCGTCATTCGACTCGACCACGCCTTGAAGACACTGGCTTCCTACGTTCGACAGCGCACAGACCGGCGACTTGGCCCAAATTATTGTCATCCGCCTGGGGTCGGAATCAAGATCTCCAGCCCCCCCTCGATATGGAGACATCATGAAATCAGAACTCGCTTTAGCCGCAGCAGTTACTCTTGGTGCCAGCCTTGTGCAGGGAGAAGGGGCACAATTATTGAGTAGAGTTAGCTGGATCGCTGGTTACGGGGATGCCTGGATCCCGATCCTGCTGCTCGTCATTTTGGGGGTGCTGGGATGGGCAGCAACGGCAAAGCGACATTGACCGACACCCTACCCTCGGAACTGAAGATGCTGTGTTGGCAAAGGGATTTACAGCATGAAATGCCAGGTGTGAAGCACAACGATACCTTTTGGTATCGCGAGCATTTGCAACGCTGCAGACTCATTGCCCAAACTTCTCAGGGATAAAGCATCTCCAAAGCAGGTGATCAACCCCCTCAAGCAGGGGGTTGCCCTTCAGGGGCTAAAGACTCATGATGTTTCAACCTAGAAACATCAGTTGAACGTGCCCGAGTGAGCAACGCCGCCAGACGCCCACAGTGCGGCTCACTCGGGCACGTTCAACTGCCGTTTCTAGGTTCAATGAATCCGCTCGTTTTTAGATTAAAACGGCGTGCGGCATTCAGTAAAATCAATGAAGCCTCATAGAGGCTTACACAGATCAACTCCCAAGCGGGTTGGTGCCCTTTCGCTGTGATTGACGTAACCCCAAAGGGCTGATTCACCTTGAATTGAAGTACAAGCCCCATGAAATTCAATCTTTTTTCCCCCTCTCAACCGCAACAACAGAGCAGTCATCCGGCCAGGCCTTTTGACCCCCCCCAAAATATTGCTAATACAACTCCGGATGCCCCTACTCAGGCCATGGCTAGCGGCGCGCGGCGCCCCTTGAACAGAATCTTTTTCGGTGTGACTCGACCAACGGCTGACAAGAAAGCGACTCCCTTGGCAGGGCACAACGAACCTCAGCGCATGGCCATCCCAGCGCAGACACGCACATCGGCAACCGGGCCCGCACAGGGGGAGGCCAATTTGACAAGAGGTCAAATGCAGCTTGGGGAGCCAGCAGCCGCTATGCCGCAGCCACAGGCAAACCGTCGCCGTGTGCAGTTCCAACGCGACGATCTGCTCACCCAGGTGCGCGAGATTCCCCGTGTCGGCGATGTGTCGAGCCAAAAGGCTGCAAGGGCGGCCCGACAGACTAGTGATGCCGAAGCCCGCAAGAAAGTTAAGGCTAAGAAGGAGGAGGAGAAGGCTACCGGCAGAGCTAATGCGGCCGAAGGGGGGGGCTGTCCGGTTACCCCCCCGACCACCAAAGAACCCATCAGCTTTGCAAGCCGCCCAGGCCATCAAAAGTATGTGATAACCCTGGCAAAATGGGTTAATTTAGCTCCCACGCCAGCCCAAAAAGTTGAGCGAGAAAACCTTCAATACCAAATTCACGAGTGGCTCACAACGCCTGATGAAAAACGCAAAGCCTTGAACCTCATGAGCCTCTCGCACGAAAGTATGCCCCCACTGCCTGATATCAAGGCCGGCCCTCATGTCCATTACGAGGTGATTTTTGCGATCTGAAACCCCGGGAGCGATTCAGCAGAGATGCTCAATATGGCTGCTGATCGCGCCAGGGTGCGGCCCCGAATTTGGAGCGCCTGATAAGACAAGTTCAAGGTCCTGAGCCTGCGCCCATCGTCAGTTTTGACAGGTCCACGATCTGCGATTATTTTCGCGATGGGATTTTGGGCGCCCCTGACGTTTCAACGTCCCATCTGGATCGCGTACTGAGCCCACCGATCGGCGCATCAGCTCTGCGTGCTGACGCAGCGCCTGCGCCGTTTGTAGACGTGCGGGCCCTGGCCTCAGGCGTATCAGCCTCCCGTCTGGGCGCATTAGCCCTGCGGGTAGCCCTCGCCTCAGCCCTAACCTCCCGGCGGGCGTTGGCCTCACTAGCCTGTCGGGCCGCCTTTGCAGCCTTTTGGCTCGACACATCGCCGACACGGGGAATCTCGCGCACCTGGGTGAGCTGATTGTCGCTTGGGAAATGCACATGGCGACCGTTTGCCTGCGGCCGCGGCATAGCGGCTGTTTGCTCCCTAAGCTGCATTTGCCCTCTTGTCAAATTAGATCTCCTAGGTGCAGGCCCGGATGCTGTTGTGCGCACAGGCTCAGAGCTCGGCGCAGGAGTCGCCGTGGCATTGGACGCAACCGGATGATCGGCCAAGGCTGGAGTTCGCTGAGGGGTGGCGCCAGGTTGAATCTTCATAAAGGTACGATCCCCTGTGCTGAGAAAAAAGTGTGGGTGCACAAGCCCTTCAATCAGTGACCCCAAAGGACACTTGGGTTCGATGTTTGGATGCCGTAACCAGGCTGCCATGCGGAATTTTTCACACAAGTTTTGGTCAAAGTGAACCTAGTACCCCGTCTCAGAGCGAACCCAATTTGTTGACGACGCATTCACCCGCACTTTGAACTTGTCTGCTCCTCAGCTTTGATGAGGTAGCGGTTCAGAAATTAGCCACGATAACTGGGTGTTGTTCTCCCCTTTATGCAGGGGTTTTCGCAGGGCATGATGCAGGTGTTAATTGACCCGGAGATTTTCATGGACATCGCCCCCGAGCTGCTTCAAATCGATATCCCAACCCGACCCGAAGCTTTGGTCAAACTGGCCCTTTTGCTGGCAGAAGATGATGTCAATGTTCATTCTTTGGGGAGCCTGATTGAGGCAGATATGGCCTTGGCTGGGGCCGTCATGAAGGCTGTCAATTCATCGCTCTACGGCCTCAAGGGGCGAGTGCAAACTGTTCAACAGGCGGTAACCTACCTGGGCATGCGAGAGATTTCAGCGCTCACCTATGAAATCAGCTTGCGCTCGGTGCTTCCTGCGGCGCCAGAGCTGCACTCATTGTGGGAGCGCGCCAGCATGCGTGGCCTGCTGATGGGTCGCCTGGCCCAGGCGTTGAGCATGGATGCCTGGAGCGCCCACACTGCCGGCCTGTTTGAAGAGTGCGGTAAGGCCATATTTTTCAAGCATGACAAAGCCCGCTACCAACCCATGCTGGCCAGTGCGGCCCACGATGGTGAGCTGGCCGAGATGGAATTAAAAGCCTTTGGCATCAGCCATGACACCTTGGGTGCCAAGCTGTGTGAAAACTGGGGCCTCTCGGCTGCCGCTGTGGCCAGCGTACAGCACCACGTTCGCGTCAATACCCTGAATCAATTGCCACGCTCGGCCGGGCGCTCAATTTGTGTGCTCTCGGGTTTGGCAAACACCTTGATGACCAATCCTGATGAGCTTGAAGCAGTGACACAAGCCCTTGCACCGCAAGCCATGCTTGATCAATCGTTGCTGCTCAAAGGCGCCCGCAAGGTCAAAGACAAACTCGATGAGGCCATCGCCAACAGTTGACCAGAAGACGCGACAGTCACCCCTTTGCATAAGCGGTGACTCAGACGCCCTTCGGCACCCCATTTAAAGTTGGCCCAAACCCTTGATGAACGAAGATTAGGCCGGATGATGCGCTGTGCTGTTTTGCAAAGCTGCCCTCCTTTGGCCCATGCCCTCGACCCTGACCCCCTCCACACCACGTGCCTTTCGTTGCCAGTGCGGACGCCCCGTTTTTTTTGACAATCACCTGTGCCTGGGTTGTGGCACTCCACTTGGATACGTGCCCGAGCGCCAAGAGCTGGTGTCGCTTCAAACTGGGCCTGTGCCCAACACTTGGCAAGCGCATCACCCACCCCCAATTTACCGACGGTGCACGAATGCCACAACCGCTGCAGCGTGCAATTGGATGGTTGCTGCTGACGCCCAAGGGCAAGTCACGTACGAGCTGTGCCAATCTTGTCGACTCAACCGAGTGATTCCGTTTCAGGGCTCAACCCATATGCAGTTGTTATGGCGTCGGGTTGAAGGGGCCAAGCGGCGCTTGGTGTCTTCATTAATGGCGCTGAATCTGCCGGTGGCCTCACGCCTGCATGAAGACCCGCTCAGGGGTTTGGCATTTGACCTGCTGGCACCACAAGCCGCTCAACCCGTGACAACAGGTCATCATAACGGCATCATCACCCTCAACATCGACGAAGCCGACCACGCCAAACGTGAGCAACACCGGATCGACTTGCATGAGCCCTACCGCACCGTGCTGGGCCACTTGCGACATGAGGTGGGGCACTACTACTGGAGCCGTTTGGTCGAAGGTAATGCCTGGCATGCCCCGTTTCAAACGCTGTTTGGTGACGAGCGCGCAGACTACGCCCGGTCACTGCAAAAATTCTACGCTGTGGGACCGGCGCCCGATTGGTCACAGCATCATGTGTCTGCTTACGCCAGCGCACACCCCTGGGAAGACTGGGCTGAAACCTGGGCTCACTATTTGCACATGGTTGACGCGTTGGACACGGCCCTGAGCTTTGGTCTTTACCCGCCACAGCTCAGCCTCGAGTTGGAGCCTTTCGATGCTCAAACCTTGTGGGGCCACGATCCCAGCGCCTCACACGCAGCCAGTAACAGTTTTTTAGCCCTGCTCAATGCCTGGATCTTGCTCAATAGCGTGCTCAACGAGCTGTGCCGCAGCATGGGCCAAGCCGACTTTTACCCTTTCGTGCTGTCTAAAACGGCGGTCACCAAGCTGCACTTTGTGCACCGTTTGGTGCGTGAACAAAGCAGTGGTGAGCCCCGCTCAGTGGGTTATACCCATTTAAGCTGAAGATGCTGTGTATACCACTCGGAACTGAAGATGCTGGGTCGATGGGTCGTTTTGAGAATGGAGATGCAAGGCGTAAAGCACAGCGATACCATTGGGTATCGCAAGCATTTACAACGCGGCAGATCCGTTTTCAAAACGGGTCAGCGATCCGGCATCTTCAGTTTCGAGGGGTATATAAGTCCATCTTTTGCTGAAAGACCAAGCCCGCATGCTCTCGCAGTGCATGAAATTTGATTTGCGGCCAGTTGGCCTCAATAGCTCGCAACTCAGGCGCGTATTCGACCAGCACGGTTGGGGCCTCGACAGCATCCACCGCAACACGGTGAGCATTGCCATCCATAAATCGCTTGAGCTCTTTGGGATCATCTGCAGTCACCCAGCGCGCCACCTGAAATCGGCTGGGCATGATGCGAGCCTTGACGCCATACTCGTGCTCTAGCCGATGGGCGACCACCTCAAACTGCAGTTGGCCTACGGCACCCAACAGCAGCATCGTGCCCGCCAAGGGACGAAAGACTTGGATGGCCCCTTCTTCACCCAACTGCGTCAGGCCTGCGCGCAACTGCTTAGACCGCAAGGGGTCGGCCACCTCAACACTTCGAAACATCTCGGGGGCGAAAAATGGCAACCCCGTGAATTGCAGCGCCTCGCCTTCAGTCAGCGTGTCACCCAACTGCAAAACACCATGATTGGGGATGCCAATGATGTCGCCCGCATAGGCTTCTTCAAGCAACTCGCGCCGTTGCGACAAAAATGACACCACGGTGTTGGGTCGCAGCTCTTTGCCAGAACGTACCACCTTCAGGCGCATTCCTCGCTCAAAATGGCCCGAAGCCACGCGCAAAAAAGCAATGCGGTCGCGATGCGCAGGGTCCATGTTGGCTTGAATTTTGAAGACAACGCCGCTGAACTTGGCCTCTTCGGGCTGCACAATCCGCTGGACTGCCCGCCGCGGGCCTGGCGATGGCGCCAAATCAACCAAAGCGTCAAGCACCTCGCGAACCCCAAAGTTGTTCACGGCCGAGCCAAAAAACATTGGGGTTTGATGCCCAGCCAAAAATTCGGCCTCATCAAACACAGGAGCGGCTTCACGCACCAGGTCAATTTCACCCTCTGCTTGTTTGTATTGCTGGCCAAAGCGTTGAGCGTAAGCCGGGTTATTGAGGCCCTGAAGGATATCGTCATCTTGCCCAGCGCGGTCGGCACCCGGTCTGAAAACCCGCATTTTTTGAGCGCGCAAATCCATCACGCCATGAAAAACTTTGCCCATACCCACTGGCCACGTAAAAGGCACCACGGTCATGCCCAACTCGCGCTCAATCTCGTCCATCAAAACCAGGGGCTCTTGGACTTCACGGTCCATCTTGTTGACAAAAGTTAGGATGGGCGTATTTCGCGCCCGGCAAACTTGCAAGAGGCGCCTGGTTTGTGGCTCAACACCGTTGGCGGCATCAATCACCATCAAGGCGGCATCAACCGCTGTTAGCACGCGATAGGTGTCTTCAGAAAAGTCTTGGTGACCTGGGGTATCAAGCAGGTTGATGACGCAGTCACGGTACTCCATTTGCATGACCGAGCTGGCCACTGAAATGCCGCGTTGTTTCTCGATCTCCATCCAATCTGAAGTGGCATGCCGAGTGGCTTTGCGGGCTTTGACAGACCCTGCAATTTGAATCGCCCCCGAAAACAGCAACAACTTTTCGGTCAAGGTGGTCTCGCCCGCGTCTGGGTGAGAAATGATGGCAAACGTTCTTCTACGCTTGACCTGCTCTGCGATGGGACCGTCTGACATCAAAACTCTTTCTACGATAAGTACATAGCCATGTGCGCACTATCCGATGTGCTCATAGCCCGCCGCACACCAGCCTCCTTGCCTTTTCTGGCGGCCGGGAAGGGCAGCCAGCCAGACATACCTTAGCATAAAAGTG
>JANMEO010000164.1:0-6246 GCA_031376995.1 Burkholderiales bacterium | reverse complement strand
TGGTATCTTCGCAAAATCTGGACCTGTTTGATCTCAGTACACAGAAGAATTTTGATATCTCTGCGCTACGCCTTGATTCATAAGGGTTTAGCTACTACACACGTGAACCGCGCCTGGAGTAGAGATCAGGTTGTCTGAAGTCAGTTCGCGCAGGCTTGCCGCCGTGACGCGAAGAAGCCTTCAGCGAGTCACAGCAATCAGCTGCACCATGATCTCGTTCGGCTTGATCATCCCCAACTCGTAACGCGCTTTTTCTTCAACCATTTCAAGACCCTCTTTCAGGTCATTGACTTCAGCCTGGAGTTGGCTGTTACGCAGACGCCCTGAGTTGTTCAAGGTGCGCTGATGGGTGAGCTGGGACTGCAGCTCTAGCACCCGGGGAATGCCGCCTTTGCTGAGCCACAGCTCGGCATGAACCATGGTCAAGAGCAAGGCGAGAGAGATGGTGAGCAAGCGCATGACTGGCCCTGTGCGTCAGGTGGGGTGTGGGCCAGCCAGCTTGGTATGAATTGCCACTGGGCCCATGGTTGGTGCTGTTGTTGGGCCAAGTCTTGCACAATCCTGGTGTCTAGGTCAACGCAGGTTGTAGAAAGCGTCGCGCCCAGGGTAAGTGGCGGTGTCGCCCAGGTCTTCTTCAATGCGCAGCAATTGGTTGTATTTGGCCATGCGGTCGCTGCGGCTCATGGAGCCTGTTTTGCTTTGTCCGGCGTTGGTGCCGACAGCGATATCGGCAATCGTTGAGTCTTCGGTTTCGCCCGAGCGGTGGCTGATCACTGCCGTGTAGCCAGCACGTTTGGCCATTTCGATGGCGGCAAAGGTTTCGGTCAAGGTGCCGATTTGGTTGATTTTGATCAGGATCGAGTTGGCGATGTTCTTCTCGATGCCTTTGCGCAGCAGGCTGGTGTTGGTGACGAAGAGGTCGTCGCCCACCAATTGAACCTTCTTGCCAAGGCGCTCGCTGAGGTGTTGCCAGCCTTCCCAATCGCCCTCGGCCATGCCATCTTCGATGCTGATGATGGGGTATTTGTCGCACCAGGTGGCCAAGATGTCGGTCCAGGCTGGGGCTGACAGTGAGAGCCCTTCACCCGAGAGTTGGTAGCCCAGGTTGCCGTTGTCGCCAGTTTTATAAAACTCGCTGGCGGCGCAGTCTAGGCCCAGGGCGATTTGTTTTCCGGCGGTGTAGCCTGCCTTGTCGATGGCCTCGAGAATCAGTTGAATGGCCGCTTCGTGGTTGGCGACACTGGGGGCAAACCCCCCTTCGTCACCCACTGCCGTGCTCATGCCTTTGTCGTTGATGATTTTTTTGAGCGCATGAAAGACCTCGGCGCCGTAGCGAATGGCCTCGCGGAAGCTGGGGGCCCCCAGGGGGATGATCATCAGCTCTTGGAGGTCAAGGTTGTTGTTGGCATGCGCCCCGCCGTTGATGACATTCATCATGGGCACGGGCAGTTGCATGGCCCCTGAGCCTCCAAAATAACGGTACAGCGGCAAGCCACTCTCTTCAGCGGCGGCGCGGGCCACGGCCATGCTGACAGCCAGCATGGCGTTGGCGCCTAAACGACTTTTGTTGTCGGTGCCATCAAGCTCAATCAGGGTGCGATCCAGAAAGGCTTGTTCGGCGGCATCGAGCCCCAGCACCGACTCTGAGATGTCATTGTTGACATGAGCGACCGCCTTGAGCACGCCCTTGCCCAGGTAGCGGTTGGGGTCATCATCACGCAGCTCAATGGCTTCACGTGAGCCGGTAGACGCTCCTGAAGGCACAGAGGCACGACCCATGACGCCAGACTCTAGCAACACATCGCACTCAACGGTGGGGTTGCCTCGACTGTCCAGCACTTCGCGGCCTACGATGTCAACAATGGCACTCATTGATCAAATCTCCAGTGGGGGGGGGTTAAAACTAAGCGCATAAGCGCCAGGGCGTCAGCATGAAAAATTGTTTTCGAGCAACGCTTGTCGTTTAACGACTTGGTCAAGGGACAAGAGTTGCTCTAAAAGCTTGCGCATGTGCTTGAGGGGGACCGCGTTGGGGCCGTCACTGAGCGCACGCTCGGGGTCGGGGTGGGTTTCCATGAACAGGCCTGAGACACCGACAGCGATGGCTGCTCGGGCCAGCACGGGAACAAACTCTCGCTGCCCGCCCGAGCTGGTGCCCTGGCCACCCGGCAGTTGAACCGAGTGCGTGGCGTCAAACACCACCGGGGCGCCTGTCTCTCGCATGATGGCCAGCGAGCGCATGTCGCTGACCAAATTGTTGTAGCCAAAGCTGGCACCACGTTCGCAGGCCATGAAGTTGTCGGTTGAAAGGCCTTTGGCTTGGGCGGCGGCTCGGGCTTTGTCGATCACGTTTTTCATGTCATGAGGGGCGAGGAATTGCCCCTTTTTGATATTGACCGGCTTGCCGCTTTGGGCCACGGCATGAATGAAGTCGGTTTGGCGACACAAAAACGCTGGGGTTTGAAGCACGTCGACCACTGAGGCCACTTGAGCAATGTCAGCTTGGTTGTGGACGTCAGTGAGCACGGGGATTTGCAGTGTGCGCTTGACTTGGGCCAGTATCTCTAAGCCCAGATCCATGCCGGGGCCGCGAAATGTGGTGCCGCTGGAGCGGTTGGCTTTGTCGTAGCTGCTTTTGAAAATGAACGGGATGCCCAGTGACTGGGTGAGATCTTTGAGCTCTGCGGCCACGTCCATTTGCAGCTGCGCAGACTCGACCACGCAAGGGCCAGCGATCAAAAAAAAGGGTTTGTCCAGTCCGACATCAAATCCGCAGAGTTTCATGGCGCTGCCTTGTGTGATTGGGACGAAGCAGCTTTGTTGGCGCCGCGATTGCTTTGGTGGCCCAATGCGGCTTGAATATAAGATTTGAACAGTGGGTGTGCGTCCCAGGGGGTGGATTTGAACTCAGGGTGAAATTGCACCCCCATGTACCAAGGGTGAGCGCTGCGGGGTAGCTCGATGATCTCGGTGAGTTGTTCGCGTTGGGTGAGTGCCGAAATGACCAGGCCGGCCTGGCTCAAGCGATCAAGGTAATTGATGTTGGCTTCATAGCGGTGGCGATGGCGCTCGGTCACCACCGAGCCGTAGATGTCGCTAGCCAGGGTGTCGGGCTTGATGTCAGAGCTCTGTGAGCCCAGGCGCATGGTGCCACCCAGGTCAGAGGTGGCGTCGCGGCGCTGGATTGAGCCGTCAGTGTCTTGCCATTCATCGATCAACGCAATCACGGGGTGCTCAGTGTAGGGATCAAACTCAGTGCTGTTGGCATGCGCAAGGTTGGCCTTGTGGCGTGCGTACTCAATGGTGGCGACTTGCATGCCCAAACAGATGCCGAGGTAGGGGATTTGGTGCTCACGGGCATACTGCGCGGCCAGTATCTTGCCCTCAACCCCTCGCTTGCCAAAACCGCCTGGCACTAAGACAGCATCGAGTGCATCGAGTTGATGCAGGTTGTGCGGTGTGAGCGTTTCGGCGTCGATGTAGGTGATGTGAACTTTGGCGTTGCTGTGCAGCCCAGCGTGCCGCAGCGCTTCATTCAACGATTTGTAGGAGTCAGAGTGGTCGGTGTATTTGCCGCACATGCCGATGGTGACTTCATGCTTTGGGTTCTCGACTTGGTGCACCAGGTCGTCCCAACGCTTGAGATTGGCGGGCGGGGTGTTGAGGCGAAGTTTGTCGCAAATCATGCCATCCAGGCCTTGCTCATGGAGCATGCGTGGCACTTTGTAAATGGTGTCGGCATCCCAAACAGAAATGACGCCCCAAAGCGGCACGTTGGTGAAGAGCGATATTTTTTCGCGCTCTTCATCGGGCACAGCACGGTCGGCACGGCACAGCAGGGCATCGGGCTGGATGCCGATCTCGCGCAGTTTTTGCACGGTGTGCTGCGTGGGTTTGGTTTTGAGCTCGCCCGCAGCGGCAATCCAGGGGACGTAGGTGAGGTGGACAAAGGCCGTGTTGTTGGGGCCCATGCGCAGGCTCATTTGGCGCACGGCCTCAAGGAAGGGGAGTGACTCAATGTCGCCCACGGTGCCGCCAATTTCGACGATCGCAAGGTCGACAGCGTTGCTCAACTGAAAGCTGGCTTCTTGACCTGGCAGGGGCAGCATGCCGGCCCCGCGTTGAATGAACTCTTGGATCTCGTTGGTGACATGGGGAATCACCTGGACCGTTTTGCCAAGGTAGTCGCCGCGACGCTCTTTTTCGAGCACCGTTTTATAGATCTGACCTGCTGTGAAATTGTTGGTCCGCTTCATGCGGGTGGTGATGAAGCGCTCGTAATGGCCGAGATCAAGATCGGTCTCAGCGCCATCATCGGTGACGAAAACCTCACCATGTTGAAACGGCGACATGGTGCCGGGGTCGACGTTGAGGTAGGGGTCAAGCTTGATGAGGGTGACGTTGATGCCACGCGATTCAAGGATGGCCGCCAATGATGCAGCTGCAATGCCCTTGCCCAGCGAAGACACGACACCGCCAGTGACGAAGACAAACTTGGTCATTGCAAAGCGCAGGCTGCGAGCTACTGCGGATGGTCGGAAAGGTTGATTATAGGGGCCTGGGCAAGGCCCCAATGGCTGAGGGTGCGATTCAAACTGAGTGCGCCGGTAAAAACCGGCAAGGAGTAGACGGGTGAAAGCCCCTAACAATAAAGAAGTAGCGATTCATATTGTCCCCGAGTCATGCGCGACGTATCGTGAGGTGCGACGTGAAGCGTTGACAGGGGTACACATAGGCCAGCCATTGAGCCGCGATAGGAATCTAATCCTGGGTGCTGATGCTGTTCAGTTAGCAGAAAGCAACACGACCAAGTGCGCTAGCGCAAGTGCTTGGGCGACCCGGCGTGGTCAGAGACCCTGGCATGTGTGCACACTCCTTGTACGGGAACCGGGAGATCTCGGGTTTGACCAGCCTACCCAGGCTGGCCCGCATTGGGAGGGCGAGGAGCCGTAGCCAATGATGAACGAACCCGAGAAGTCAGACTCGGCCATAGTAGCGATGAAGCTGGCGAACAAAACCGCAGTATCAAAAGCGGTAGCGGAGCTGGTGGAGCCAAGGTCCGGGACCAAGGGGAACACGGAACAGCCACACACGCGACGAACACAGAGTCGCGGTAGCGTGTCACAGAGGCTCGACCGTGTACGCAAAGCTGCTAGGCAAAGGAAGAAGGAAAAGTTCACAGCGCTTCTGCACCACATTGACCTGGATTTGCTACTGGAGTCGTTCCTAGCGCTCAAGCGCAAGGCGGCAGCGGGAGTAGATCAAGTCACGTGGGAGAACTACGATGCACAACTGGAGGACAACCTCCAAGACCTGCACAAACGTATTCACAGCGGCGCATATCGGGCACGGCCCGTCAGACGGGTATTCATACCCAAAGCTGACGGCAGACAACGCCCTTTAGGAATAGCTGCACTGGAAGACAAAATCGTCCAGCGCGCAACTGTTGCGGTGCTCAATGCCACTACGAGGAAGACTTCCTCGGCTTCTCGTACGGGTTTCGGCCCAAGCGGGGGCAGCATGATGCGCTCGATGCAGTGTCGGTGGCGATCAGCAGCACCCCGGTGAACTGGATACTCGATGCCGACATCAAAGGCTTCTTTGATGCGGTCAACCAAGACTGGTTGATACGGTTTCTGGAGCACAGAATCGGTGACGAGCGCATCACCCGCCTTGTGAAAAAATGGCTCAAGGCGGGCGTTTTGGAGGAAGGGCAATGGCAAAGCAGTGACATGGGAACCCCGCAGGGCGCAGATATATCGCCCCTGTTGGTAAACATTGATCTGCACTACGTCTTTGACCTATGGGTCAAGCAGTGGCGAAAGCGAGAAGCCAAAGGCAAAGTGATCGTCGTGCGGTATGCCGACGACATTGTGGCCGGTTTTGAACTGGAGTCAGATGCAAGACGCTTCTGGGACGCGATGCGAGAGCGGTTCGAGCAATTGGGCAAGCTTCATTTGATCATCAATCACCTGGGTGAATTACTCGGCATCAAACTCACTGCATGCAACGTGGATGATCGCAAGGCACTCAAGGCGATGGATACCAGCTTGTTTGGCAAACTGTTTGGCGACAAGGGCTACATCGCTGAGTGGCTGAATTTTGCAAAGAACGCAATGATGACCTCATCACCAAGGCTCGGCGCAACATGAGGCCTCGCGCGCGCACACCTTTTGATGCTGCCCTCTTAAAGAAGCGATCTTTGGTTGAGACCGTCATTGATGAGCTCAAAAATCTCTGCCAAAT
>JANMEO010000099.1:0-6288 GCA_031376995.1 Burkholderiales bacterium | reverse complement strand
TTTGGTATTGCGAGCATTTGCAACGCTGCAGACTCATTGTCCAAACGGCCCATGAACACCGCATCTTCAGTTCCGAGGGGTATAGGGGCTGCCCGGTCTACAAATTCAATTTACCCATATACAGCACCGCCCCCGTGGGGCTGCCGGTGGGTGAGCCGCCGGGCGGCTCTAGGCTGACCGCGAGCGCGACCGTGTCCTTAAGCAGACGCTCGCGGCGCACCACTGAGGCGTCCTTTTCGGAGATCAGGCCCAGCGAGCGCGGCGGGCCATCGGCTGGCAAGGCCCACAGTTCCAAGGCCTTGTCGGCCTGCAGGGACGCGGGCATCAAGGGCTTGGTCACCATCGCACGCCCATTGGCGCTGATGCTGGCGACAAAGCTGGCCGGCGTGGGCCCGGTCGGCGCCCCCGCAACGGCATTCAGCACCACCACGATAGGCGCCTCCGAGTCCACGGGCCGCACCAGCAACACGCTCAAAGCCAGCACCGCGCTCAGGCCCATGGCGCTGGCGTAACGCCAGACGGCGATGCGCTGCCACCATGAGGGCGCCGGTTCGGCCTGACCAAAGAGCTGACGTTCAATGCGCTGCCACACGGCTGCTGGCGGCCGCTGGGGCGCGATGCTGAGCGTCAGGGGAATGAGCCTTTCCTGCCAGTCGGCTACCGCGTTGCGCAAGGCCGGATGGGCGGGCAGCAGATTTTCCAGACGCCGCCGCGCTGGACCGCGCAAGGTGCCGTTGACGTAGTGCGCCGCAAGGCGGTCGACGAGTTTGGGATGGCTGTAGTCCATGGCTGCTCAACCGGCCTTTTGAGACAAAGACGAAGAGGCAGAAGCAACACTCTCCTGGATGGCTGGCGCAGCCTCTATCTTCAATCCCTTGCCCGCCAGTGCCGCCTGCAGGCAATTCTTCAACGATAGCAAGGCCCGCCGCACGAAACTCTTCACCGTGCCCAGAGGCATGCCCATATGGCTCGCCATCTCCGCATGGCTCAGGCCGTCATAGAAGGCCAGGGCCAGGCTCTGCCGCTGCGCAGCGCTCAGCTCGTCCATGCAATGGTGCAGGGCTCGGGCGTCAGCAGCCCGGGTGAGCAGCTCTAACGGGCCGGGCCCTTCATCTGCCAGTTCGGCCAGGGGGGAATCGTCGTCTTCGGGGTCAGCGGGTGCATGCGAGGTTAACTTGGGCTGCGTTTGTAGGCGCCGCAGACTATCAATGGCACGGTTACGTGCGATGCTGGTCAGCCAGGTCAAGGGCTGGCTTTGTGCGCCGTTAAAGGTGCGGACAGACCGCCACACATTGACATACACCTCTTGCAAGACATCCTCCGCTTGGGCCTTGTCCCTGTTGATACGCAAGATCACCGCATACAGATGCGCACTGGTCTGCTCGTAGAGCTTGGCAAAAGCTCGCTGATCGCCCATACCCGTGCTGGCCATCAGCTGGGCCAGGCCTCGACTACGTTCGGACCAGTCAGTCTGGAGTGTGCGCATAAAGGTTCGGGGGTTGGGTGTGAACATCGATCAATCAGCAAGAGGCAGGAAGGGTCAAGCGACCAGCTGCTTTGTCAGTGCCGATTGAAAATTGAGCCACCCTGCCGATCCCAAAATGAGCCAGTGCAAAATGCCATTGCTTGAATCGGTAATTGTGGATCAGTGTACTCAAGAGCGGGCTTTGATATGCCCGCCTTGGTTTTGATGCCACAAGGCGCCGGCCAGTATCAGCTCAATCCTGCAGCAGCCGCTTTTGCTCAAGCTCAGTAGGCGGCACCCACTGGTAAATCCACGTCTCACTCAAGGGCTCGCCGTTGAAACGCAAAAACAAGCGCAGTTCAATCGGGTCCAATTGACCGTCAGTGGGACGCAAATCAAACATGGCACGAAAGCCATTGACTTCATATTGTGGCCGCGCCGAGACCAGCTCGACATGGCCCCGCGAAGCCCAAACCATGGCCTCTACAGGCAAGTCGCCTTCGCGCCTGGACCGAGTGACCAACGACGGTAGCAGTCCGCCTTGAAAATCAATGGCAAAGCGCCATGAAAAATAGGAGCGCCGGTGCCCCACCACGCCACCAAGCCCTGTGCGCGTGGCCACAGTACGAGCCAGGGGGGGGCTGATCGGCAGCTCAGACCCCCACACCAAACGGTAGCTGTACAACAGCTCTTGACCAGGCTGCGGTTTGGCTGCGGGCATCCAGGCCGCCACAATGTTGTCGTAGGTCTCACTGGCCGCTGGTAACTCCAGCAACTGCACACTGCCCGGGCCCCAGCCTTCAGGCCGAAGGGGCTTGGGCGTCACCCACAAACTCGGGCGCCGCTCATAAAACACACCGTCGTCTTGATAGTGCTCAAAATTTCGGTCACGCTGGATCAAGCCAAAGCCCTGAGTTTTTTGATCTGCATAGCTGTACAGCCTGACACCCGCTGGGTTGCTCAGAGGCCGCCACAGCCACTCGCCCGCCCCATTCAGCATTGACAGGCCATCTGAGTCATGAACCTCAGGGCGCCAATCGGTGGCCATGCGTCGGTCATTTTCACCATACAAGTACATGCTGGTCAAAGGGGCCACCCCTAAACGATCAATGGGCTTAC
This sequence comes from Burkholderiales bacterium, assembly GCA_031376995.1. GTDB lineage: Bacteria > Pseudomonadota > Gammaproteobacteria > Burkholderiales > Burkholderiaceae_C > CANHBY01. The sequence continues at coordinate 3,704 of JANMEO010000099.1, read as the reverse complement.
GCGGGTACAAAGCAGCGTCGATGTCCATGGTCAAAGTGCCCTGTGGGGTGATATCCACCCGGTAGGCACCGGTGATACTGGGCGAGTCGAGCAAAGCGTAGAGCGTGAGGGTGCCTGAGTGCGTGGCGGGACGCTCAAGCCAAAACGTGGTGAAGCGAGGAAACTCCTCGGGTTTGTCGGCCCCGATGTCAATCGCCAGACCGCGGGCGCTCAAGCCATATTGGCGCTCAACCCCCACAGCCCGAAAATAGCTGGCTCCCAAAAACGACACGATGTCGTTTCGCCAATCCTGGTGATGCTGAATTCTCAGGCCCGCAAAACCCAAGTCTTTGGGCAACGCCACGGCGTCGATACCCGCCTTGCGCAAATCAAACATAGCGGGGTCGTAAAGCAGCTCTTGCGCCTGCCCGTCAATCACCTCATACACGCGCACGCGCTCTTTGAACAAAAAACCTGGGTGAAAAAACTGCACCCGAAACCGCAAATCACGCTGTGCCCACAAGCTGCGCTCGGCCTTGAACTGTATCGACTGAAATCGGTTGTAGTCGAGGTCTGCCACCGCAGCAGGCAAATCGCCATGGGCTGCCTGGTAGGGCTGGTGGGCTAACTCACGGGCTCGACCTTTGAGCCATGCGTAGTCAAACGCTTGGGATCTCGCAGCGGCTAAGGCGCCCTTCGTGGAGGGGGCGACGGGACTTGCCAGAGTACCAAGGGGGGTAACGGCCGCTGCGGCCATACCTTGTATCAGTTGACGTCGTTGCATAAATAAAAAACCCAGGCCAAAGCGCTATTTTTACCTTAAAAAATAGGGCCTGACCTGATGATCTGATGTGAGATTTACTTAAAGCCCACTCGGTCTAACATTTGCTGAACCTTGATCTGGTTCATACCCACAACACTCACAGGCACCAGTTCAGATTTGAATGATCCGCCGGACAGAGCCTTTAAAGCGGCGTTTTCAATTTTCAAGCCTTGAATGACAGGCCATTCATTGTTGCCATCGGCAAAGTGTTTTTGTGCTGAAGGGCTGACCAGATACTCCAAAAACTTGGTGGCATTGACTGTATTTTTGCTATGACGTGCCACGGCCGCACCCGCTATGTTGACGTGCGTGCCCCAGCTGGATTGGTTCGGAAACACCACCCCAATTTTCTTCACCAAAGCCTGATCTTCTGGATTTTGCGATCGCATCAAGCGGGCCAAGTAATAAGTGTTGGTGATGGCCACACCGCACTCTCCAGATGCCACCCCTCTGATCTGATCTGTATCCCCCCCCTTGGGCGAGCGGGCCATGTTATCCACCAAGCCTTTGAGCCAAAGCTCTGTGGCAGCCGGCCCCAGGTGTTCAACCATCGAACCAAACAAACTGAGGTTATAGGGGTGCGAGCCCGAGCGAATGCACAGCATGCCTTTATTAGGGGCTTGCGCCAACTTTTCATAGGTGTCCACCGCTTCAGGTTGAATGCGAGCCTTGTCGTAGACAATCACCCTGGCTCGGGTCGACAGTCCAAACCACGCCGTTGCGCCAGCCTCATTGGGTTTCGCACGCAACTGAGATGGGATGGCGCTTTCTAAGGTTTTGGATCGAATGGGTTGAAACAAACCATCAACCTCAGCGCGCCAGAGTCTTGACGCATCAACCAGCAACACCACATCCGCAGGCGAGGCTGAGCCTTCGGCTTTCAAACGCGCCAAAATGCTGGCGTCATCCGCATCCACCCGCTGAATGCGGATGCCCGTCGCCCGCGTGAAATCGTTGTAAAGCGCTTCGTCGGTTTGGTAGTGACGCGCTGAGTACAAGTTGAGCACCTCTTCGGCGCGCGCCTGGGTGGTCATTGCGATCACCAACACAGCCCCAAGGGCCCGCCCTAAAATCCAGCCAATTGTTTGTTGTGTACGCATGGGAAATGCCTTTTCAGTGAGTGAAGAATGAAACACCAGGCCATGATACCAAACAAGAATGATTCCTATTTGTGTTTTCGCTCATCTTCTTTCTGCGGTCTGCATTTGCACCCTTTCGCGACAAAGACAAGGCACGCTCACCCTCTTTGAAAGCCAGCCCCCCCTCCCCAGCGGAGCCGGGCAGCCCCCCACTGTTGCGCCATAAGGGCTCAGCATGTGCTGAAAACAACACTTTTCACAAATGGATTTTGCGAACTCTTTGCGAAGTTTCGGCGAATGAATTGATAATGAATCGGTGCTGTGATTGGTAGCCTCGCCTTCGCTTGAATGATTCAGGACCGGTTAAAGCTCCACATAGTGTTCACTCTCCTCTCTCTTGAGTCATTCGGAAATTCAGAAAGGCGCTCTCCATGGGCAACAAACTTTACGTCGGCAACCTCTCCTACAGCATTCGTGACGAAGATCTTCAGTCAGCCTTTGCACCTTACGGCTCCGTGACATCGGCCAAAGTCATGATGGACCGCGAAACGGGTCGCTCCAAAGGCTTCGGCTTCGTTGACATGAGCTCTGACGCAGAAGCGCAAGCCGCGATTGAAGGCCTTAATGGCCAAACCGTTGATGGCCGTGCCCTGGTTGTCAATATTGCCCGTCCCAAAGAAGAGCGCCCTGGTGGTTTTGGTGGTGGTGGTGGCCGCTCTGGCGGTGGTGGCTATGGTGGCGGTGGCGGCGGCAGCTACGGTGGCGGTGGCGGCTACGGCGGTGGCGGCGGCGGTGGTGGCCGCTCTGGCAGCAGCTACGGTGGGGGCGGATCAGGCGGTGGCGGTCGTTCTGGCGGTGGCGGTGGCGGTGGCTACGGCGGTGGCGGTAGCGGTGGTCGCTCAGGTGGCGGTGGCCGTTCAGGCGGTGGCGGTTACTAAGCTCTGACCCCAACAAAACGGCTGCTTGGCAGCCGTTTTGTTTTTTCGCCAAGCCGCGAGCCTCAGCAGCCTGTCTTTGGGTTGACTCTGCTCGAGTTGAAAAGCTTCAGTGCGATAAGGCGGATGCTGCGGCCGACTTTGGCACGCTGTTGAACACGACATTCACTTTGCCCCGCGTTTGCGCAACCTGAGTGCGATGATCGTAGTCCAGCGTAGCGGCGTCCACCCTCAAGCCCGCCCGCTCGATGGTCACAGGCTCCGTCGAACTTAACTGGCTGGCATGCCCCATAGCGCGCAACGATTCACCCTGAAAAGTCACTCCGGGGGTGTCACCCCAAGCTTCTCGCATCACCACAGCGTCGCCACGCAATCGCACCTCACTGCCATCGTGATTGCTCCAGGCATAACGCGCTCGGGCTGTCGTGATCTCGCCTTGCAATCCAACGGCACGCAAACGAACATCATCCACTTCGAGCGTGTTGTTGTCAGGATAGTGTCGCCCCTGAGCGCCCCCGAGCATGGTTCGCAAAACACCTTGGGCATCAAACCGGTGCACAGTAAATTGACTCATGGCGTAGTCGGGCTCATGAACTGGCGGGGAGGGCAACTGCTGCGCCTCGATGATGGGCGCATGCTTGACCAACCACCAAGTGCCCAAAGCCAGCAAGGCCATCAAACTCAGAGGCAAATAAGTCGATGCCACGTTCCACAAACGGTACCACCAACGGCGCCATGAAAAAAGATTCAACATGAGGGCAACGACGGTTGAACTCGAACGACAGAGCCGGACGCAAACACGCCAGAGCTCATCAAGGCGCAACCCTCGCTGATGAGCCATCTAGCGTGGTCAGGTGGCCTTGCATCAGCTTGCCATACTGACCAGCA
>JANMEO010000087.1:0-8625 GCA_031376995.1 Burkholderiales bacterium | reverse complement strand
GTTGTCTTCGTACTCTTGCGTGCCTGCGCCTCCGTATTCAAAGGGGGCCATGTGGTAGTCGTGCTCGGGGTTTTGGAACTGCTCGCGCAGTTCTTGCTGCCGTTCCTCAAAGGCATCGGAGACGTACTTCAGGAAGATGAGACCCAGCACCACGTGCTTGTAGACAGAGGCATCCAGGCTGGAACGTAGCTTGTCCGCGGCGGTCCAGAGCTTCTTTTCGAGGTCGTTGAAGAACTGTTGTTCGATAGAGTTCATAGCTGCTTTTTAGATGGCTTTGGTGGGGCGTGAGCGAACGGCATGATGGGCGGTTTTATCTGATTTCTCAGGTGGTTCCAGCGGGCGCTTCGACCCTTGCCCGTGGGGGCAGTCAGCCCTTGCGCTTTCATCGCTCTCAAAACCACCCGCACCATGTCGCGGCTGATACTGGGACAGGCTTCCTCGATCTCTGAGATGGAAAACAGCAGTTGTCGTTTGAGAATTTCTGCCCGCACGCGGCCACCCTTGGCGCCGCGGCCGCGTACGATGGTGCCCACACGTTCCTCGAACTCTTTGTAGGCCCGCAGGAGAATGCCCCAGAAGTAGACGAGCCACGGCGTGATGTTGTGTTTGGCCTCATGCCAACCTTGTGAGCTGGCTTCCAGCGTTTTGTAGTAGCCCTCTTTCGATTCCTCGAAGATGCGCTCCAGGCTGATAAAGCGGCCCACGGGATAGTCGAAGTGGTAGAGCAACTGCAAGGTTAACAGCCTCGCCATGCGACCGTTGCTCTTCGAGAAGGGGTGGATGCACAGGAAGTCGAGGATGACCAGTGGCACCCATACCAGCGGATCGACCAAGTGTTGATCCAGCGCGGTTCGGTAGCGAGTAACCATCTCGACGATTGCCATGGGGGTGAGGTGGGCGACCACGGGGTTGAAGCGGATGCGCGAGCTGCCGACAGGGTGGCGTTCGATGATGTCGTTGCTATTGTCCCAATTGTCGGGTGAATACCCCGTTTTTGGGCTGTGTAGACTGGCCGGATCACAGCATGGCGCCTGGATTTCCGAGATGGGGTGCGTCCAGTTGACGCGTCAGGGTGGTCCCGCCGACAGGAATCGAACCTGTATTTCACGCTTAGGAGGCATGCGCACTGTCCATTGTGCTACGGCGAGCAGCAGACTCGTCTTCAGTCTTGATGCGAATTAAGTCTGAATTGTGTCACGGCTGCGCGACATAGCTGTCGACCTGTATTGGCGCCTGCACGCGACATTAGGGCTTGACGAGTGGGCTGCAAGCCGTCAGGCTAGCAAGTAGCAGGTTTTCGCCGTTTTGTCCGCCTGATGTGGCGTGGCCTTTGTGTCGCTTGCCGCTTTCAATGCGTGGCGTGATGTGGGATAACTTGGTGTCCGCTGCCGATGCTGACATTTGGCTGTTGTTGTCTCTGCAGTTTTTCAGCTGTTGTTTGACGAACCCCTCTTGCGCAACCTTTTAAAGGCATCAAAAAACCATGAAGATCTATCGTCTTTCGCCCCTGGCAGTTGCAGTTATTTTGGCGGCTTGTGGAGGCTCATCCTCTAGCCCCACCGTTACCCCAGCCGCATCATCAGGCCTGGCAGTCGATGGCTACATCAGCGGCGCAACGGTCATCTGTGATGCCAACGCCGACGGTGTGGCTGACGCTGGAGAAACCACCACCACGACTGACGGCGTCGGGGCCTACAGCTTGGTTTGCTCGAGCCCTTTGCTGCTCACGGGCGGCACCAACATCGATACCCTTTTGCCATTTAAGGGTCTTTTGCGTGCGCCTGCTGGCAGTGCAGTGATCACGCCGCTCACCAATTTAGTGGCTTTGGGCATGACCAATGAGCAAGTGGTTGCGGTCTTGGGCCTGCCCGCGGGCACCGATGTGACCGCTGTTGACCCTGCTGCAAAGACTAATGGACTTTTGAACAACGAGGCTTTGTACCAAAAGACCTTGGCGCTGCAACAGATTATTCAGCAAACGGCCGAAGTGATTTATGCAGCCGCCAAGTCAGGCACGGCGTCTGAGGCTGAACTTCGCGCTCAGTATGCCGTCATCGCCAAGGCGGTGGTGACTGAGTTGAATGCAGCCAGCAGCAGCGCCCCCTTGATCAGCACCGCGGGTGTGGTGTCGTCGAGTTTGGTGACGACGTTGATTGAGGCTTCGGTCACCGCCATCCAAACCACCACCGATCCCAATTTGGCAGCGCTCAAGACGGCTGCTGCGAGTTTGGACAGCACCAAGATGGCAACCTTTCTTGAGCCCTCTTTGACCGACCAGGCTGGTGATTTGGCTGTGGCCTCTCAATCGGCTTTGGAGACGCTGGCCAAGCGAAATGGATCAGGTACCATTTTGACTGAAGTCGCGAGCTCGCTGCGCACAGACCAGGCGTTTGGATCGACCTCGTCGGTCAACTTGGGATCGGTTGCCACAGCCGCTCAACAGGCCGTCACCAACGGCGTGATCAGCGCCGGCACGTTGTCAGCGTTGTCTACGGCGGGGGTCTCAACGCTGCCTACAGAAACGACAGTGACTGATTACTTTGCTATTGCCAGTGATTCAATCACCTTGGGGGTTTCGACACCGAACACCTATACCCTGAGCCAGTTGAGCAGTGGGATCACTTTGACGGGCCCAACCAGCTCAACTGATGATCTCTTTAATTTAAGTTTTGATTTGACCACCTTCGGCACCCCAATCACAACCGTCACGACCGGGTTAGGGTTTGAGTTGGCCGGGTCAGGCGATGACAAGCGCGTGTTGCGCTTCATCATCGATAAGGTCGATTTGACGCTGGCCAGCGCACAGGTTACGGCGACGGTGCCTTCGACAGCGACGCTGTCGGTGTATGCCCGCAAGGCTGATGAGTCTGAGGTGACTTTCACGCTCACCAATCTGGATGCCAACATGTTGAGCACCAGTGAGGGGACGCTGACCTTCAGTGCCAGCTCCGTAGTGACCAAGATCTTGACGCAGGCTAACAGCACGCAAGCCTCGTTCTTCTCTAACTTTCTTGATTCGACAGGTACGTTTGCATTGAAGGCGGTGCTGTCTAATACGGTGCCTATTCGTACCACCGATAAGAGTTTGTTAGCGGTCAAGACGGTGACGGTGGGTTCATCGGCGACTGTGTCAGGCCCCTCAGTTTCGGGCACGGTCACAGTGAATTGATGTCGTGGTACCCACTGCAGCCTAGCCAACCACAGGCCTCATTGGGCCTGTGGTTTTGTGGCGGGTTGCTGGTGTTCTCGTTGTCAGGGCAGGCGGCGCCTGGTGACGCCTGGCTCAGTGCTGAGCCACTGTCCCATCGGGCACAACTTGAGTTGATGACTGACAGGGTCAACGACAGCGTCGATGTTTTGAACCTGCGCCAAGGCCAGGCCCATGATGCGGGCGGCTCGACAGGGGACTATGTCGGCGGGCATCTCTCGGGTGCTTGGCAGGTGACCCCGCAGTGGGCCATCGAGGGCTCGATGTGGCGTCGACGCATCAATTTTCGCAGCGATGCGTATCGCTTTGAGTCTTGGCATTTGGCGTCGCAATACCAGTGGCGCACTCAAGATCACTGGCTGCCCAGCAGTGCTGTGCGGCTCAGTCAATGGGGCAGCAGCTCGTCGGCCATCCAGCGCACGACCCCAGTCACGCTCAATGGCACCACACTCGAGTCGTTTGAGGCGGCTGACCCTAGAGACAAGCAGGTGCAGGCCGATGTGATTGCAAGCTGGTCGCTGTGGCCTTCAACCTCGCTCAGCGTGTGGGGTGGGGGGGGGCGCAGCAAGGTGAGTGTGGGTGCCATCTCCGCCTCTGCTTTGCAGGGGGGGTGTTTATACCAATTGAGCCTTTCGCAGGGGCGCGCTAAAGGTCAGCTGGCGGCGCCTTGTGGCGACTTGCTGGATGCCAGTTTTAATGTGCCTGTTTCAGCTTTCATGATCGATCCAGAAAGCCAGGCACGGTACAAGTCTAGCTTTGTGCAAGCAGGGTTTAACTTGGGCTGGCGGCAAGGTGATTGGGCCGCCAAAGCAGGCTATTCGGTGCGTCAGTTTGACCGTGAAGGGGTCGATGAAGCCCTCACCCTGAACCAGATCAAACCCATTAAGTCTGTGGAGACTCTATCCTCTGAGCTGCGCTACCGGCTGTCAAGCCGGGTGGTCGCCCTGGGGCGTGTTGAGCTGACCTCGAGCCAGTTGATGGCCGAGGTGCCCAGCCTCTACAACGGCTTCACGGCTTCAAAGTTGGGGCAGCGCTATGGCTTGTTGAGTCTGGGGTTGATGGTGCTATGGCCTTGATCAAGCTACAAGGCCTGGCTTTGGGGTCTGCGTTGACTGCCTTGTGTCAATGGCGCCTTTTGAAATCAGCCACTCAACCACATCGGTATGGTTGGCTTTTGAGGCAAAACTTAACGCCGTGATGTCATTTGGCGCTTGAGGATCGTTAAATTTGGCATTGATTTCATCCGGTTTCAAGACCTCGCACAAGCGTTTGATGTTTTCAAGCCGGCCATTTTGTGCTGCCAACATCAACGCCGTCATCCCACTGGGGTCGCGTGCGGTGATGTCGGCACCGGCTGCGATGAGGTGTTCGAGATTTTGGGTGACGCCCTGGGCCGCAACGTTGATCACAAGCTGACCGCTTTCAGCGCCAGCTTTAAGTAAAAGCGATGTTGCTTTCATATCCTTGACTTCAGTGGCCAGACTGAGTGCTGTGCAAATCTCATTGCCACGCATCCGGGAAGCATTGATATAGGCTGGCTCGGCATCTTGGAGTAAATACTGTAAAAACTGAACTTTTCCATGCTCGGCAGAAAGCATCAGTATCGTTACTCCTTTATGATTTGTTTCGTGGATATAGGCACCGGCTTCGTGAAGTGTCTTTAATGCTTCTGAATTATCTCTTGAGAATAAAAATGGTATTTCATTGGTAAGCATTGAGCCGGCTTTAATTAGCGGTAATATAACATTTAGTTTATTGTTGATAACCGCCCTCATGAGGGGTGTTACATTTTCCCTGTCAGCTATATTAGGGTTTGCGCCAGCCCAAATCAAGAGTTCTACAATTTCAACCCTGCCATTCTTTGCTGCGCTGTGCAGCATAGATTGATGAGCCCCATCAGGCTGATTGACTGTGCGAGTCAACAGGTACTCATTCAATGGGGTGTTTATACCTTCCGCCTGCTCTTTATGGGGTTTGGTGGTATCAACTGTCGGTGCTATGCCAAGCAATATACGGACACTTTCTAGGCTGCCGTCACTGGCGGCGCGCGTGAAGACATTCTCGCCCCTGTGGTTGGTGGCCTCTTCGGATTTTGAATAGGCTGACAAAAGTTTGACCGATGCTGCCCCAATAGGGTTTCCAGCGGCAATCATGAGGGCCGTATTGCCGATGTTATTTTGGAGATAAGGATCGCACTGCTGGTTAATCAATTCTTGGATGATGTCAAGCCTGTTATTTTGAGTCGCAACCATCAGTGGCGTATTGGAGCCAGCGTCACGTGCATTGACATCGCCGCCGATTGAAATCAGGTGCTTAATCCCTTCTTTCGAGCCCACAGCAGCGGCGAGATGCAAGGCGGGTCTGCAGTCAGTCTGGCCGCTAAGCTGGAGCAAGCCAGAAAGCGTTGCAAACCATGCGCCTGGATTATTGAATGAGAAATTTGGGTGATGATTATCGTACGCATTTTGGGCGATTTCAATAAAAATACAGGCCTGATCTCCAACTGAAATATTTTGCTTTTCAAGTGACTCTTGAATTTTGAAGGGTGGAATTGCGATCAACTCTTCGGGCTTTACTTCCTCGCAATCATTCGTATTGAGTTGGCGCCAGAAAATATTTCCTATTTGCTTGATGAAGCCATTAACTTCATCTTCAGTTAAATTGATTTCTTCATAGCTATCAACAAGTTGAGATTCTTTCAGCTTCTCAATAAAATGCTTCGAAATTAGTGCGGGTTGCTTGATAAAATCATAGCTTTTGAATTCACCATCAGTGCCTCGAAGAAAGCTGCTGATAAGGGGTGTTGATCCATATTCGGGTTCGAGATTTCTTGCAGATTTTGTGATTTGATTTATAATTTTTTTTATATTGATATCTTGTATCGGTTTTGTGAGGTCAAAATTTTGATCGCCAATAATTTGATCGAGATAGTTAAGTGCAATGGCTGTTGAGAGTGAGTCTGGGCGCAGCTCACGACTGATGTTGTCTGCGCATTTGGTTGTTAAGTCTGCAGACACCTTTTTGTCAAAGATACCTGTAAAATAATCTTTTCGAGGTGCCGTTCCAAAATTCTTTGCAACTTTATTAAAATAATAGTTAATCAGATGGATTTCCTCGTTCGGCTTGCAAGGGTGCCTTTCTTTTTTAATGTGTTCGCTAATCAAATGATCAAGCATTTGAGCCTTAATTCGCGCTGCTGCACCCCGAATGCCGACTGTGCTGTATTTTAGGCTTGATACCGCTTCATGCAGTGCTGTCATTAAACCTCCAGAGCATAGCTCCATGGTCGGTGCGGCATTGATGAGGGCGTTCATGCGCTTGTCGAGGGGTATATTCTCTCTTTTCAGCAAGATCATAAACTCTGCAAGTTTTGTTTTTCCTTCACCGTAGATGGTTTCTTTTTGATTTGCAAAATAATCTGTTGTTGCATCACAGAGGTGACATTCAAGCGATGTCAGTTGCTGATCCAATTGATCTATTTTGAGCTTGCTTAAAGGGGGTTTGACGTGGGCTGCATTGTCATGCAAAAACTCTTTGAGTCCTTTAACCAAAGTGCGGCATTCTTCGCGGCAGAGCCGGTAGTTTTCACCTGCAAAAAAAGTACTGCTGCTGCTTGCCTCATCCAATGGATTGAATATTTTCAAGTTAATACTTTTAATTTCATCAGCATGATCTTCTGTTTTGAAAAATTCAGCTTGATAAAAATTTTTACTGAATTTTGGCTGAAGGCTACTTCTGTACATCCTTTTTATCCCTCAAAAATTTGCAATTATTCTGTAGCTGACCGGATGATGCGGTATCGTCAAAGGGATTGAAAGGGCGATCTGCAGCGTTACAAAACTTTGCGAAACCAAACAGGTTCGCTGGGGTGTTCGCCTTGCATCCCTCAAACCCACTCTCTTTGCAAACAGAGCATCTTCATGGTTGAATGAGTGAGCGCCTTCACGGTTGGGGCAGCGCTATCCCTTTTTCAGCCTGGGGTTGATAGCGCTATGGCCTTGATCAAAGCGTGTGGCCTGACTGAGAGTTTTGAGTAGTCTGCATGCTAGAGTTTGCACCTTTTTGAATCAGCAAAGCGGCTACATCATGGCGTTGGGTCATCATGGCAATATCAAGTGCCGTAATGGGTTGAGGCAAGTGGGGGCCCGCATTTATAGCGTTGATTTCTTCTAAACTTAAGATGGAGCACAAGAATCGGACATTATCCAATGAGCCCATCTCAGCTGCTGCCATTAAAGCAGTAAAACCATTCGGACTTCGTTCTGTAAAGTTTGCACCAGCCTCTTTGAGGTGTTGCAAATTTTGTTTGGTGCCCCTGGCGGCAGTTTTGATGACCAGCTGACCACTTTCAGCCCCAGACTGAATTAAAAATGAGGCAACATTGACATGTTGGTGCAATATCGAGATCTGAAGTGCAGTGAGTTCTTTGAAAGGCTCATACTCAGTGACATGGGCATTAATTTCTTCTTGGCTAATAGATTTAGAAATGTACTCGACGGTATCCAGGTGGCCATTCATAGCAGCCAACATTAAAGGGGATAAACCATAAATACTTCGGCCATAGAAGTCTGCACCTGCGTTTTTCAAAAACTTTAAATGTTGTGTCAATCCATGAGCGGCTAGATCACGTACAAAGTCTTGGTAATCAATGCTGGCCTTGATCAATAGATCTGCTGCAGCAGGTTGATTGTATTCGGTGGCCAGTGAGAGTGCTGTGTGGTTTTCATATGGGCCAGTCAAAGCTTTGAAATTATTGATTTCGGATGTGGATGATGATAACAAATACTTCAAGGACTGGAGTTTACCAAATCGTGCTGCGATCATTAATGGGGTTTCTTGATCCGCGTTTACATGATGTAAATAAATATTGAAATTATTGAAGATTGATAATATATTTACGTTGTCAGTGTAGGCGGCCATATGAATTTCATCTTCGATGGCGGGACCCGCTTTCAGTAAGATATTTATGATATCTAATTTTTGGTTGGTGATGGCTTTTAAGAGTGGTGTGTGACCCATGTTATCGGTTGCATTGACATTTCCACCAGCCCAAAGCAGAAGCTCTAAAATCTCAGTGCGGCCATTCATTCCCGCAGCATGAATCATTGTATTTCCGGTAACATTAAATTGATCAATTATATTGGCCACTTTCTGGGCATGCATTACGTTTCTCATGCCTGGAGTTTGAGTATTGTAGGGCCTGCTGGTGTCGATATGCTCTGGTATTTCAATCAGCATGCGAACACTTTCTAGGCAGCCATATTTGGCTGCGTGCATGTAGACGTTATCGCCATTTAAATTGGTTGCGTTGGTGGGGGCTGAATGTGCTAATAAACGCTTAACCGATGCTGCCCCATTGGGGTTTACAGCAGCAATCATGAGGGCTGTGTCGCCATCCTTGTTTTGAAGAGAAATAT
>JANMEO010000086.1:0-10691 GCA_031376995.1 Burkholderiales bacterium | reverse complement strand
CACCGACCAACTTTGCCGTCAATCTCATGGGCGGGATCGTGGCTTACTGCCTTTTTCCAAACAAACCAACCTTGCCTTTGCGCCAGCCTCTTCCGCATGCTCTTAACCCGAACTGACGTTGGTCTACGTTCCTCGAGGGATAACGCCAGTCATTCTTGGCTGCGGTTGAGCCCATTGCGCATTGCCAGGTGCTGCAGCAGGCACAAGCTCGCCAGCTACCCATTACCCAACATCGACGGATTGCTCCTCTTGGACGCCTTACAAATTAGCCAGGCGTGTCCCGACTCAATTCAAACCGGTGACGAAGGCCAGCAACCCCCGCCTCGAAGCCTGGGGCAGATCACCTCCCAATGATCTGCCGAAACGTCAAGTTGACACGAGGACCGCACGGTTGTGTTTGCTTGTTGATGCCGTGTTTCCAGTATTTTTGCGTTGTGCCTTTCATCAGTAAGAGACTTCCCGACATCAGCTCTATGCGGATGGCCTTCAGCTCCCGTCGGGTCCGGTGCTTGAGTACGAACCTGCGAGTTGCACCTAGACTGAATGACGCGATGACTGGTTTGGGTCCAAGCTCCTTCTCGTCATCGCTGTGAAAGCCCATGCTGTCGTGGTGATCACGGTAGTAATTCAGCAAAACGCTGTTGAATCGCTGATTCGAAAGGTGCTCCACAATTGCCTGGATCCGACTCAGGGTCGGTGTCCATCGAAGCGGCTCCAGTGCAATGCCTGAGTAAGCATATTTTTCCCCCGGATCGCCGTACCAAGCAATTAGCCTTGGCTGCATGAACTTTTTTCCATAGATCGTCACCGCTTCGTGACGCCAAGGTGTGTCCTCGATCAACTCCCACAGCAGATCGTCAGCCGGTTTACCCAAATCAACCTGCCGAGCGATGCTGATGTCGGCGTTCTCAACATTGAGACGCTCAAGCGACGGCTCTGTTGCGAACAGATCAAACGTCATTTGGGTTTTCGAAGGATGAGATAGCTCAGGTAGCCCCTGAGCTTGGCTGAGGGCGGGAATTTAGCATTGTAAGATGTCGCGGAAGGTGGTCACCTGAGCCACGGCTTGCAATGCCTGGCGAGCCGCGTGGCGGCGTTCGAAGGGGTTGATGCCTTGTCGGATCTGCTCATGCGCTTCACGACTCAGCTCGAGGGCCCGCGCCAGGGTCAACGTGGGAAACTCACCCAAGCCCATGTCTCGCCGGCGCCCGGCCACAGTCAGCCGAAGCACCCAGCAACGGCCACCCTCAGGGTAGACACGCAAGCCGATGCCCTTGACGCCTCCGACAAAATGAAATCCGGGTTGCTGCAGCCGTCCGACGGACAGCGCACTCATTTCCTTGGCAACTTTGGGCACTGAAACCTCCATCAACCCATCCATCAAAAAAATGGGATTGAAGGAAATAGTCTGCCATCAACTATAACGCGCAAACCCGCATGAATGCTGGATTTTCGCCGTTTAGGCCACCCGGACTGAGAAGTCCTGAAACAGCCTAAAACACTGGGTTGGCGGAGAGGGAGGGATTCGAACCCTCGGTACGGGGATACCGTACGCCTGATTTCGAGTCAGGTACATTCGACCACTCTGCCACCTCTCCGGGTATCAGCGTCTTCTGAGGCGCTGATTTTATACCTAGAGTGCTCGGAGCTGAAGCTGCCGAGTTCATGACTGGAGATCTGTCGCAGGAGGGCTTGCGAGTGGGGCACTTAGGTCACCCTGGCACTGTCCAGAACATGACTTCATCTAAAATTTAAGCGGTTTTAATCTGGAAACGGTATCTTCAATTTCGTTGGCTATTGTCCCTGATTCGAGATCACGTCAGATCGCTGGTCATGCTGCAAGCGCAGCAACCAGCCAGCCCAGCCCAAGGCCAGCAGCATCAGCGCTGCACCCAGCTTGTGCAGCGCCATGCCCAGCCCTTGAGACCGGTGAAGCAGTCCGACTGAGTCGAGCAAGAATATGAAGTCATGGAAACGGTCTTCACCTGTGCCGCCACCAAGAAGTGGCAACTGTGGGTGCAGGGCATCGTACATATAGGGCGCAGTATCCATCACTGATACACCCAGCAGCCACAGCGCAAATGCCGCGCCGAATGGGTCACGGTTTTGCCGCAGCAGAGCAACACCCAGCACCATGGGCATCAACCACTGCATCAGCGTGCCGCCGGCCACGGACAACCACTGGCCCAGTGGCATGAACAGCACGTGGCCGGCTTCGTGAAAAATCAACAAGGGGAGGTGAATAAACGACTGCATCATCTCGCCCTCGGGCACGCTGAGCATCATCAGCCACAGGCCCCAAACTGCAAACACGGCCAGCAGCGCGGCACGACCCCAGAACAGCGTATTGTCGATACGCTCTGGGACATGGAACAGCAACGCGTGCCAGTCGGTTGCGTCATCAAGTTGAATATCATCGGCTGGGTGGGCTGTGTGCCTTGCTGGCCTGCCACGCTGCTCAGTGCCAGCTTGCAGCGCCACCTTCGCCAGAATCACCCCGCACGAAGGACATGCAGCAGGCAGCGACTGATCAGTAGGCAGCGGCTGGTGTTGGCATTTCGGGCAACGAGAAAACATGTTGCCATTGCACCATAGGGCCGTGAATTGCGGGGTTTTGTGATGTGCTGTATTAGGGGTTTGTACCCAATACGGTTTACCTGGATTTCATGGGCAGTCAGCGCGATATTGTTGAGGCGATTGTGAGTTATTGGACAGTGCCTCAGCCAACAAGCCCCAGCAGCGTTTGACCCCCCATGTACGGGCGCAAAGCCTCAGGGATGGTGATGTTGGCATCATGGGTTTGGTGATTTTCTAGAACCGCCACCAAGGTGCGCCCAACAGCCAAGCCGGAGCCATTCAAGGTGTGAACAAAGTCGTTGCGCCCTTGCTCATTTTTGAACCGAGTTTGCATGCGTCGCGCTTGAAAAGCGTCGCAATTGGAGCATGAGCTGATCTCTCGATAGGTTTGGGGCGCAGGCAGCCAAACCTCCAGGTCGAAGGTTTGGCTGGCACCAAAGCCCATGTCACCGGTGCACAAGCTCATCACTCGGTAAGGCAGCTCTAATCTCTGCAGCACGGCCTCGGCATGGCTGACCATCTCGGTCAAGGCGGCACGAGATTGTGCGGGATGAACAATTTGCACCATCTCTACTTTGTCAAACTGGTGTTGCCGAATCATGCCGCGGGTGTCACGCCCGCCGCTGCCAGCCTCAGAGCGAAAACAGGGGCTGTGGGCGGTGAGCTTGATGGGCAGCTGCTCTGGGCTCAGCACTTGCCCGCGCACACTGTTGGTCAGCGAAATTTCTGAGGTCGAGATCAAATACTGTTCAGATTGCGAAGCATCGCCGCCCCGGTTGACCCAAAACATGTCTTCTTTGAATTTGGGGAGTTGGCCGGTGCCCTCCAAAATTTCGCGATTGACGATGTAAGGGGTGTAGCACTCGGTGTAGCCGTGTTGCTGCGTCTGCAGGTCGATCATGAACTGGGCCAGGGCCCGGTGAAGCCGCGCCATCGGCCCCCTCAAAAAACTAAAGCGTGCGCCTGAAAGCTTGGCTGCGGTGTCAAAGTCAAGCCCCCACCGGGCACCCAGCTCCACATGGTCTTTGGGCTCAAAGTCAAACTCACGGGGCTGACCCCACCTTTGAATCTCACAGTTGCCCGTCTCATCCATCCCTACGGGCACCTCGTCGTGGGGCAAATTGGGCAGGCCCATGAGTATCTCTGACAAACTGTGCTGAATGACCTCCAGGCGCTGGGCTGAGGCGTTGAGCTCAGCAAACAGGCCTTCAACCTGGGTCATCAATGCGGCTGCATCACCCCCCTTGGCCTTGAGCTGGCCGATTTGCTTTGACAAGCTATTGCGCTGTGCTTGAAGCTCTTCGGTGCGGGACTGGAGTGTTTTGCGCTCCAGCTCCAGGGCCTGAAACTGCGCTACATCCAGATAGGGTTGGGGCGATTTGCGGGTCTCTAGACGCGCAATCACTCCGGCGAGGTCTTTACGCAGCAAGTTGATGTCAAGCATGTGATGAAATCATTTCAAGGGGTCAAAGGTCTAAGTTCAGGCGGCCCAATGCATCCCATCAAGGCCCAACGTCAGAGGGCATCTCTGGAGAACGCGTGATACTCGCATCGAGCATCGATTTATCGCCAAGACCCATGGGCAAGGGAAAGTGAACCGTCTCTTGGATACCGGGCAGGCTGCGAACGCTGATGGCGCCCAGAGCCCGCAGACGCTCGATCACACGCTGAACCAAGATGTCGGGCGCTGAAGCACCCGCAGTCAAACCAACCCGCGCGCGCCCAGTCAGCCATTCTTCGAGCAGGTCTTCAGGTTGGTCCACCATGTACGCTGGCGTGCCTAAGCGCTGGGCCAACTCACGCAAGCGGTTGCTGTTAGAGCTCGTGGGGCTGCCCACCACAATCACCACGTCAACTTGGGGGGCCATGACTTTGATGGCATCTTGGCGATTTTGTGTGGCGTAGCAAATGTCTTGCTGCTTGGGCTCGCGCACACCAGGAAACCTGCGCTTCACGGCTGTCAAAATCTCTGCGGCATCGTCGACCGACAAGGTGGTCTGGGTCACCACCGCAATTTTTTTGGTTTGAGCCAGTTTCACATCCTGCACATCAGCAACCTCTTCGACCAGGTGAATGCCTTCAGACAATTGCCCCATGGTGCCTTCAACTTCAGGGTGACCTTTATGGCCAATCATGATGAACTCATAACCCTCTCGGTGCAGCTTGGCCACTTCAACGTGAACCTTCGTCACCAGCGGGCAGGTCGCATCGAAGACCTGAAAACCCCGTTGCTGGGCCTGAAGGCGCACGGCTTGCGGTACCCCATGCGCACTGAACACCAGCGTGGCGCCCGAAGGCACTTCATTGAGGTCTTCGATGAAAATCGCCCCTTTGGTTTTGAGGTCTTCAACCACATAGGTGTTGTGCACAATCTCATGGCGCACATAGATGGGTGCGCCAAAGCGCTTGATCGCACGCTCGACGATTTCGATCGCGCGATCAACGCCCGCACAAAAACCTCGGGGTTCAGCCAGTATCACTTCTTCAATCATTGAGGGTGTTGTCATCACAAAACTCCAATCACTTGCACTTCAAAGCTCACTGGTTGGCCTGCCAAGGGGTGGTTAAAGTCGAACAACAACCAGTCACTGCCCACCTCACGAACAGCACCAGCATACAAATTTTGTCCGTCAGGGGTCGGAAATTGCACCACATCCCCCACAGCATACGATTCGTCAGCTTGACCCAGCTCATTGAGCAGGGCACGCTTTACGCGTTGAATCATGTCTGGGTTTCGCGCACCAAACGCTTCACCGGCTGGCAGCTCAAAAGTGGTTCGGGTGCCCTCTTTCAAGCCAATCAGGCGTTGCTCGATGGTCGGCGCCAATTCGCCTGTGCCTAACGATAAGGTGGCAGGTTGGCCTTCAAAAGTATTGATCACGTCGCGGCCGTCAGGGCCACAAAGGCGGTAATGCAGGGTCAAGAATGAACCCGAGTGAATGACATTCACAACGTTCCTTGAATAGATGAGTAGTTGGGGAGGGGGCAGATAAGGAGCGGGGTTGGACGTGATTTTAAAAGCCAGCTACAGCAGCAAGTTGCGCACAATCTTCAGCCTGTATTCTGATGCCTCAGCGCTCATGGCCCATGAAAGATTTACCCACGGCACTGCGCCCCCGAGAAAAACTTCTGGCCATGGGCGCTAATGCCCTGGCCGACGCCGAACTGATCGCTTTGCTGCTACGCACAGGCACTCAAGGCCAATCGGTGCTGCAGTTGGCACAAACTTTGCTTGAGCACAGCGGCGGCCTGCAAGGCCTGTTGGTCTGTGAGCCCAACGAACTGCCCAGGCTCAAGGGCCTGGGGCCCGCCAAGCGCGCAGAGATCGCTGCCGTGCTCGAGTTGGCACGGCGCTCACTGCGAGGCCAAATCGAGCAACGCCCCCTTCTATCATGCATCGCACAAGTCAAGGTCTATGTCAGGATGCAACTTGCCCAGCGACCTCATGAGGTGTTTGCGGTGCTTTTTTTAGATGCCCAGCACCAGCTTTTAAAGTGGGAAGAAATGTTTCGTGGCACCCTCACACACACCAGTGTTTACCCGCGTGAAGTTGTCAAACAGGCCTTGGCTTGCAATGCCAGCGCCTTGGTCTTGGTTCATAACCACCCCTCGGGGCGGCCAGAGCCCTCGCTCACTGATCAGCATCTGACGCAACAATTGCAAGCAGCCTTGGCCTTGGTGGATGTGCGGGTGTTGGATCACTTGGTGGTCGCTGCTACAGAGGTGGTATCGTTTGCTGAACGAGGTTTGATTTGATTGTTTCAACACTACTGCCGTGAAATCTTGCCCGCCTTCATCTGGCCCCACAGGCTTAGAGACCCTTAAAAACATCCGTCGCCACTTGGCTCAACAAGCTGCCGAGCGTCAGGCTGAACATGAACGTGCCGAGCGTGAAGCCCTGGAGCGTGAATTGTTCACCCGCACGGTGGGTGCCGTGGTGCCGGTGCACACCCATCGGGTCGTTCACCCAGCCTCGCATCCCCCGGCTCAACCGCGGCAGCGTCAAAAAGACGAAGCTGCCGTCATGGTCGAGGCCCTGTCTGATGAGATGGATGTCGAGTCGCTTTTGGAAACCGATGACAACTTGTCTTTTCGGCGGCCTGATGTGGGGCCCGACGTGCTCAAGCGCCTCAGGCGTGGCGAGTGGGCCATTCAAGCGCAGCTTGATTTGCACGGCCTGCGTCGCGACTCAGCGCGAGATGCGTTGAACCAGTTTTTCAAGACCGCCGCGCAGCACAAGCTGCGTTGCGTTCGCGTGGTGCACGGCAAGGGCCATGGCTCGCCTGGGCGCAGGCCTGTGCTTAAAGATAAAGTCAAACGCTGGTTGGTTCAAAAAGAAGAGGTGATGGCTTATGTGCAAGCCCGAGCCGCAGACGGTGGACAAGGCGCCTTGGTGGTGCTGTTGAGGCCGAGGATTTTCCGAACAGCCCCTCAAACTGTCTCGACTTAAGGCGCTGTCATCTTCTCAGCCACCAGCCTGATCCCCTTGGCCGCCTCGCATCCCGGCAGCCATTCCATCAACAGTTGGCGCTTTTGGATGGCCTCACGAACAGCCAAATCAATCGGGATTTCGCCCAGCAAATCAAGCCGCACCCCTGTCTGACCAGGCTCAATGGGCAAACCAGGGGCAACAAAGCGGTCGACCACCTGCTGAAGTTGCCCTCGAATCACTCGCCCCTCACCAATGCGGTTCACCTGATTGACCACCACTTTGATCACGCGACGGTTTTGTTGGGTGACTAAAACTTTGATGGTGGCATAGGCATCGGTCAGCGATGTGGGCTCTGGCGTGGCAACCACCAGCACCGTGTCGGCCAAAGACACGGCATACAGCACCACGTCTGAGATGCCTGCTCCGGTGTCGAGCAGGATGTAGTCAAACCGTGGGGTCACTTGCTGAATTACCTCAAAAAGCTTTTCGCGTACATCGGCGGTTAAGCGAGAGTATTCGACCAAGCCAGAACCTGCCAGCAAGACTGAAAAGCCCCCGGGTGCTGGCAAGATCGCGTCATCGAGCTCAGCCTTGCCAGTGAACACATCATGCAGGGTGATTTTGGGGAAAAGGTTCAACACCACGTCAAGGTTGGCTAAGCCCAGATCGGCGTCTAATACCAAAACCCGCTCTCCACGGCGCGCCAAGGCCGAGGCTAAATTGGCTGCTAAAAATGTCTTGCCAACCCCGCCTTTGCCGCTGGTGATAGCTGTGATGCGGGCGCGTGCAACGGTGGGTGGCACCACCACGGCTTTAGGGGGGATAACGGGTGCCGTACTCATTCAGGGTCCTCAAACTGCATCAGGGTACCCAGCAGCAGGCCCTTTTCTTCGGCACTGACCTGCGGCAAGGCGGGTTGCTCAAGGCAGGCCCGATTGCGGCCACTGCCTTTGGCGCGGTAAAGCTGTTGGTCTGCACGCTCAATCCATAGGGGGGCCGAAGACCGCACCCACTGAGGTGCAAAAGCACCGCCAAGACTGATGGTGACGTGAATATCGACACCTGGAGACACCATGACGGTCAAGGCCTCGACTTTGGTGCGAATGCGCTCTGCCACAGCCTGAGCAAAAGTGGGCGGGCAGTTGGGCAAAATGATTGCAAATTCTTCACCCCCGAATCGGGCCACCGTGTCCATAGGGCGCACACACTCTTGTAAAACTGTGGCCACCGCCTTCAAAACGATGTCCCCGGCTTGGTGGCCATAGGTGTCGTTGACGTTTTTGAAATGATCGATGTCGGCCATCAACACCAGGGCGGGTTCACCCGCACGTGCCACCCGGTCGATCTCGCGGGCTAAAGCCAGCTCAAAATGACGTCGGTTGGCTTGGCCGGTTAAGGCGTCACGGCTCGACATGTCGCACAAGCCATCGATCAACGCTTGCAACCAAGACGGGCTGCCAGGCACCAAATGGGGCTCGAAGACATACCCTGCCTGCGCAAGCAGTTGCAAAGAGGGGCCCAGTTGAAGATCGGTCATCGGCTGTTCCGGCGGCGAAGTCAAGGTAAGCCGTTGTTCCCCACTTGATAGGCGGGACAAACAGCATTTTGTTTTGACCCAGTAAATTTTAGTTAGTGCCCACCTTTCAAAAAAAGAGAAAAAGACCCGGTTTTGGGGATTTACTCCGGCCATCAATGAGCCATTAAGAAAGGCAAAGTAACGTCGATAACCAAACATGCCTCGATTTGCACCCGCCAAGACTGAGTCGGGATCAGACAGGCGGACACGCTCAAATCATGCCGCGTGTATCGGGATTTAACACCGCCTGGAGAACCAATGAGTGCTGCCATGCCGAGTCTTTCATCAATGCCCACGCAGGTCCAATCTGAAAGATCAGACCAAGAATTTGCATTCTCAAAGGCAGACTTTGACAGGGTGCGTGACTTGATCTATCAGCGTGCAGGGATCAGCCTGCACGAAGGCAAGCAGGCCATGGTCTATAGCCGCTTATCTAGACGCTTGAGAGAAACGGGCCACAGCTCGTTCGGCAGTTATTTGTCAGAACTCCAAAACGGACACGGCCCAGCTGCCGAACAAGAGTGGCAAGAGTTTATCAACTGCCTGACCACCAATCTGACGTCATTCTTTCGCGAAGAGCACCATTTTCATGAGCTGAGCTCGGCTTTGGCCTTGCACGGCTCTGGGCCTTTGCGCATCTGGTGCAATGCAGCCTCAACGGGTGAAGAGCCCTATTCTTTGGCCATGACGGTGGTCGAAACTCTCGGGCCCCAAGCCAACGCCAAAATTTTTTGCAGTGATATTGACACCAAGGTGCTTTCCACCGCTAGTCGGGGGGTGTACCAAGTTGCATCGCGCGGGCTCTCGCCCGAACGCCTGCGCAAGCACTTTTTGAGAGGCAACGGCAGCAACAGCGGCATGATCCGCGTCAGGCCCGAATTGAGCCGCTTGGTTGAGTTTCATACCCACAACCTGATGGATGCGCAGTGGTCACTGGGTGAGCTTTTTGATTTTGTATTTTGTCGCAATGTTATGATCTATTTTGATGCACCAACGCAGCGCAAAGTTTTAGAGCGTATTCACAAAGTGATGAAGCCGAAGTCGTTGCTGTTTGTGGGGCACTCTGAAAACTTTGGCGAATCCAAAGATTTGTTTCAGTTGCGCGGAAAAACCGTCTACGTCAGGGTCTAAGCCTATGAACCGCGGCGTGGTTACTCCGTTGAAAAAGCCCATGCAAGTCCTTGGTAGCACGCCAAGGTTGCAAGCCCTCAAAGCTCAGTCACGAAAACCCGGTGAGGCGTCGTTTTTTTTATTTGATTCACAATGCTAGAGGCCGAGCGTCGGGTGGACGCGCACCGGTCGTACGAAGGCCATGCCGTCAACCACCATCGCCACGGGTGGCTGACCATGGTCCCCGTCATGACCGCCTATGACACCCAGATGGACGTCGACCCATGAGGCCGATCGTCATCATCCTGACCACCATCGTCGTCCTGTTCGGTATATACTTGATGTATGTGTCCTCCTCCAGGATGCCCATGGGTTCCGATGGAGGTGTCCATGCGCCACACGGGATACAGGGGCCACGCGTGATTGGCTCTGATCCGCATGATGCGCCGAAGGACGTAGCTGACGCCATGCAGCTCGTGAACGGGAAGCGATGAGCCTCGCCCCGTCGCCTGCAATCTCCGTTCCGGTGAATGGATGGCCTGCCGTTCAACCCTGCACCACGAGGCGTGGCATGACGCTGGCCGCCATGGCTGGGATTAGGGCGGCCAGGTTCTTCGGCGATGAAACCCTGGCCTTGCGACTCATCGAGATCCATGCCGTCACGGACGCCGGAAATGAACCCACGTACGCGTGGCCACCGCCAATCAGCACATGAACCGGAACAGATGCTGCCCCAACACCTGAGCAGACTCATCCGTGACATCCGGTTCGCCATGCTGACCACGCGCAGCCCGGACGGCTCGATGCACTGCCGGCCGATGGTCACGCAGACCGAGGAGCAGGACCATCAGCTCTGGTTCTACACCGGGATCCAGACCCATATGGCGGTCGACATCGCCGCCAGCCCCCAGGTCAATGTCAGCTACAGCGATGCGGTCGGCCATCGCCAAGTGTCTGTATCAGGCCGCGCCACGATCATCGACGATGAGGCCGTGA
>JANMEO010000080.1:0-1813 GCA_031376995.1 Burkholderiales bacterium | reverse complement strand
GAAGTGGCCAAGCAACTCAGAATCAGCGAAGCCGAATTGCGCGAAATCAACCAAATACCCCCTCATATGGTGATCAAGGCTGGATCAACCTTGGTGGTACCTCGGCATGCCCACAACGCCTTCACTGATGTCACCAGCCGTGTGGCAGAACGAGCCATGATCGCACTGGCCCCTGAAGCCCGGCCCGAACGAAAGATTGTGCTGCGTGTCAAACGAAAGGAAACCTTAGCCAGCATTGCACGCCGACATGGGGTCCTGCCAGCTCAAGTGGCGGCATGGAATCATCTTAAAGCCGACAGCCCGTTGAAAATGGGTCAAGCCTTGGTGGTTTATGTACCTCGATCAAGAGCATCAGCTTACAGAGTTGCGCGCAGAAAGATCGCCCCCCACCAAGCGAAAGCTCAAACTGATGCCAAGCATCTTGACCAACCCCAAGGTCGGTCACGTGTGGCGAGTACGCTCAAATAAGCCCAGGCACATGATCACACGGCACAGCACGACACAGAACAGCAAGCCTTTGATTCGAAATAACAAGGCCTTGCCAAAATCACGAAAAAAGCTCGCTGCTGTCGAACTTCGGAACCACACCGCAGGCGAAGACCATGAAGCCCTAATTGGGTGTCAAGCTGGAGGCTGAGCCACAGGATGGCGCCAACACTTGATCCTGCGCTGGCACCTCATGGCACATCTTTTGGCCATCCCAATGCTGGCCACACCAGCAACGGCCATCACCATCAATAATGCAGGTGCCACTGCCGCAGCACCTTGGATCATCGATCATTTAGTGCTCCTTAATTTCACTCTTTGATATCACGCTTATTTCACAAGCGGCCGCACAGTGGTGAAGCCACCATCTACAGCCAACACTTGCCCGGTGAGGCGTGCCGAGCCCTCGCCAAGCAACCACGCCATGACCTGGGCCACCTGATCGGCGGTTTGCAGGCCACCCAGCGGGTATTGTTTGGCTGCGCCCTCGCGCATGGCAGGGATTTTTAACATCCCTGAGGTCAGGGGTGTCTCGGTCATACCTGGCGCAACAGCGTTGATGCGCAGACCCTGCATTGCGTAAGTTGCGGCAGCACCGCGCACCAACGCCTCGACACCACCCTTGGCTGCCGCGATGGCCTCGTGATTGGCAACCCCAATACGGGCCACCACTGAGCTCGCAAACACTGCCGCACCTGGTCCAGATTGCAGGCCAGTGATCCAGGCTTGCAAGATAAACACTGCACTGTCAAGGTTGACACGCATCACTTCTCGATAGGCGTCGTGGCGGGTGCGGTGCAGCGGTGCAATCAGAGTACTGCCAACACAGTGGGCCAGCAGCGTCGGGGCGGCCCCGAGGGCTTCCTGACAAGCTGCGATGATCGAAGCGGCGCCATCGGGGGTGGTGACATCGCCAACAAGACGTACTGTGGCTTCAACCTCGGCCAAGCGCCCCGCATCGCGCCCTACAGCAGCGATGCGACAACCCTCAGAATGAAGCTGACGGGCCAAGGCACGACCGATGCCACCGCTAGCCCCAGTGATGAGGGCAATCGCATTGCGAGCAGGGGTGCTGTCAATCGTCATAGGAAGTCAGTGCTTTAGCAAGGAATCTATACCCATCCAGCTTGAAGATGAGTATACCCCTCGGAACTGAAGATGCTGGGTCGATGGGTCGTTTTGAGAATGGAGATGCAAGGCGTAAAGCACAGCGATACCATTTGGTATCGCGAGCATTTACAACGCCGCAGATCCGTTTTCAAAACGCCCCATCGACCCAGCATCTTCAGTTCCGAGGGGTATACTCATCTTCAAGCTGGATGGGTAT
>JANMEO010000066.1:0-31280 GCA_031376995.1 Burkholderiales bacterium | reverse complement strand
CCAAACGACCCATGAACACCGCATCTTCAGTTCCGAGGGGTATACACGGCCTTGGAGCGCACGGCCGCATCTTCGCGGATCTTCACCCTCAGCGCGTCGACTCAGCTCCCCGCTCAGGGCTTGCTGAATAAATGCCTTCTTGAACTGCCTGAAAATATCCTCCAACTGGCTCGCCGTCACCGGTCCGGGAATCATCTTCTCTGGCAGTTCTACTGGTATCTCCGGCAACGTCGCTTTGTCCGCCGCAACGAGTTTCATCTTACGTGGCATACACACTTTTTTGAGCTATACCCCTCGGAACTGAAGATGCTGGGTCGATGGGTATACCTGACAGGCTCCACCCCAACACTACAGCGCAATAACTTTAGAAGTTTGCCAAAGAAAAGCCTAAAATCGCACCACTCAACGGAGTGTCTTCAGAACCCTTAGCCTTCGATATCAAAATTTCACGCCAATGAGCCTGCTTCCAACCATCGAAATTCAATCCCCTGACCATGGCGATAAGGCCCATGCCAGCATCATCGTGCTGCACGGCCTAGGGGCTGATGGCAACGATTTTGTTCCCTTTGCCAGCGAGCTTAACCTTCAGGCTATTGGCCCTGTACGTTACATTTTTCCGCACGCGAACACCATGCCTGTCACCCTCAACGGGGGTTATGTGATGCGTGCTTGGTATGACATCCGTACTGCCGACTTGGCGCAGCGCGAAGACGAAGCTGGACTGCGTGCGTCTGAGAAAGCCGTGGCTGCCTTGATTGACCGTGAGCGTGAGCGGGGCGTGAGCGCTTCTCGCATTGTTTTAGCGGGCTTTTCGCAAGGGTGTGCCATGACCTTGATGACCGGATTGCGATACCCTGAGCGTCTGGCTGGGCTGGCGGGGCTGTCGGGTTATGTGCCGCTGGCGCACACCACTGCGGCGCAGCGCCATGCAGCCAATCAAACTACACCGATTTTTTTGGCCCACGGCCGCAACGACACCGTGGTGCCCCTAATGCGGGGTGAAGCCTCACGCGACTTGCTGCAATCGCTCAACTATGACGTTGAGTGGCACAGCTATGCGATGCAACACTCTGTTTGCGCTGAAGAAGTCAGCGATCTCAATCGCTGGCTGGTACGGGTGTTGAGTGCTTGAGTGTTCAACCACTTTTTACCCACAAGCTGCAACACCAGACTGCGCCACTGAGATAATGCAGCGGTGAAGTGGGCTAGACCGTCGCTGGTGCACGGGCCGAAAGGCCGCACTGGAGGAAGGTCCGGACTGCGCAGGGCAGCGTAGCAGCTAACGGCTGTCCACCGTGAGGTGAGGATCAGAGCAACAGAGACGAGCCGATTGAGTTCGGGTGAAACGGGCAATCTCTACGCGCAGCAATACCAAATAGGCACACATTGATCTGGCCCGGGGAGTGTGCGGGTAGGTAGCATCGAGCTGTGCAGTGATGCACAGCCCAGAGGAATGGCGGTCACGGGGTCGGGTCTCGCAAGGGCCCGCTCCGCACAGAATCCGGCCTATCGGCCCACTTCACATTTTTTGGGTGATCTCGAGGGGCATACCCCTCGGAACTGAAAATAACAGGTTGACCAATCTGCCGCAGAAACTCGGGCTGGATCGGCGCGCCACACCGCAATCTTGGATGCTAATTTTTTATACCCCCCGGAACTGAAGATGCTGGGTCGATGAGTCGTTTTGAGAATGGAGATGCAAGGCGTAAAGCACAGCGATACCATTAGGTATCGCGAGCATTTACAACGCCGCAGATCCGTTTTCAAAACGGATCTGCGATCCGGCATCTTCAGTTCCGATGGGTATAGTATCCCAGCGTAGCGTAGAGCGTTCTCAATGCGGCATAACTTCTACTGTCTTTGCGATTCGAATGAAGCGCGTGCCATACTCGCGCTCATGCGGTGACACTTCCTCTGCGCCAAGGCTCACCCATGATTCTGAAATGCCTCAAATTGGCAACCAGTGCCTGCCACACCGCGCTGGAAGACCAATTGCCTTTAATGCGCTCGGATCTGTCGCGCGAAGAGTACCGCCAGTTTGTGGGCCGCTTTTTTGGCTTTTACGCCCCGCTCGAAATCCAGTTGATGGCATCAAACCACTGGCAGTTACTGGGGTTTGACTATGCCGCACGGCAAAAAACCCCCCGATTGGTGCAAGACCTCGTGTCGCTGGGCGCCAACTCTGCAGAGTTAGCCACAACACCTCTGTGCACCAACCTGCCTGCCCTGACGACGCCAGAGCAACTACTGGGCTGTTTGTATGTGATTGAGGGCGCCACCTTGGGCGGGCGCATCATCACGCGCCAACTGCAAACTCAGCTAGGTTTGAACCCCGAATCCGGTGGCGCTTTTTTTGACGGTTACGGCGCGCAAACCGGCCCCTACTGGAAGGCGTTTTGCACCATGCTGACGAACCATGCAGATCACCACGACGGTCATTGTGCTGACCGCTTTTCAAATGAAATCCGCCAAGGGGCCATCGTGGCGGGTGCCAACTGCACCTTTGAAACACTGACCCAGTGGCTGTTTCCGACTGCTCCGCACAACAGTCCCCCCCCCATCAATGCCGCCCATGCACTCGAACCCTTATAACCCCCCACCTACAGAAGACGTTCACTGGGCCAACGGCACCTACAGCATCAAACGCCATGGCACCAGCCTGACCACCTGCGAGAGTGAACCGGTGCAAACACCGGGCTGCATTCAAGCGCATGGCGTGCTGATTGCGGTGCGCCTGGCCGACATGGCCATCTTGCAAATCAGCGAAAACGCCCTAGAGTTTTTGGGCGTTGCTGCCAAGGCCCTGCTGGGTGCTTCTGTGGAAGAGGTGATTGGTGCCATCCATCTGCAACGGCTGCGCAATATTTTGGCGGTTGAGGCGCTGGAGCGCAATGCGGTCTACGCCTTCACGATAGATGCACCCCATGCACAAGCGCTGGACGTTTGCGCGCACACGCTGGATGGCGTTTTGTTGCTCGAATTGGAAGCTACCGGCCGCACCGATAGCACCAACAGTTTCAATGGCAACTTTTTCTCCCGCGTATCCAAGGCTGTCAGCGGCCTGCAAGCGGCGGGGGACTTGGGCACTTTCTGCCAGCAATTGGTCGACTCAGTGCGCAGCATCACTGGATTGGACCGGGTGATGGTGTACCGCTTTCATGCCGACTACCACGGTGAAGTGGTGGCTGAAAGCATGCGCAGTGACTTAACCCCGTGGCTGGGCTTGCATTTCCCAGAATCTGACATTCCCCAACCCGCCCGCGATATTTTCCAGCGCATCTGGATTCGACCTTTGCCCAACGCTTGCGGGCCCCTGGTTGAGATGGTGCCGCTGGCCAACCCCGACACGGGTCAACCGCTGAACATGACTTATTGCGCGTTGCGCGGTGCCTCTGTGATGTACACCGAGTACTTGGCCAACCTGGGTGTGGCAGCCTCCTTGACGATGCCCATTTTGATTGAAGGCAAGCTGTGGGCCATGATTGCATGTCACCACATGACGCCCACGCATTTTGACCACCCAGTGCGCTCGGCCTGCGAACTGCTGGCGCAGGTGGCCTCCCTGCAGCTCAAGGCGACAGAGCGGATAGAGCAACTTGCCCTGCGCGTCAAGATCGACGCTGTGCACCAAAAACTGATGATCAAAGCCGTCCAAGAAGGCGACTTGCTGGCCTTGTCTGACCATGAGCCTTCGCTCATGGATGCTATGGATGCCCAAGGCGCTGCGCTCTACCACCGAGA
Organism: Burkholderiales bacterium; assembly: GCA_031376995.1. GTDB lineage: Bacteria > Pseudomonadota > Gammaproteobacteria > Burkholderiales > Burkholderiaceae_C > CANHBY01. The sequence continues at coordinate 27,539 of JANMEO010000066.1, read as the reverse complement.
CCGCTGGTGGTGCGCGGGCAACACCCCCACAGTAGAGCAGCTCGACGCGCTGGCAGAGTGGCTCAACACACGGCCTGACTTTGACTCCAGCGAACACCCGGCCTACGTCACCGACAGCCTAGCGCGAGATTATCCCGACGCCAGGGCGATTGCCAATGTCGCAAGCGGCGTGATTGCGGTGCGAGTGTCCCGGCTGCGGCGTGACCTGATCCTGTGGTTCAGGCCTCAAACGCAACAAAACATCACTTGGGCTGGCAACCCGGCTGACAAGCCGCAAGTCGTCGGCCCCAACGGTATGCGGCTGACACCGCGACGCTCATTCGAGTTGTTCATTGAGTCGGTGCGTGAGCGCTCATTGCCCTGGAGTGCGCTGGAAGTTGAATCTGCGCTGCGCCTGCGCCTCTTGGTGATGGAGCTAGTGATTTCGCAAACGGCAAAGTTGACCGAACAAAACATCCACCTCACGGCCAGTAACGAAGAGCTTGACGCGTTTGCCTACGTTGCCTCGCATGACCTCAAAGAGCCGCTACGCGGCATCCATCGCTACGCTCACCAGTTGCTGGAGAGCACCCAAACCCCGATGCCAGAAGACCGCCAACGCCTGGACAGCCTGATGCGCCTGACCCTGCGCATGGACAGCCTGCTCAACTCACTGCTGCACTTCTCTCGGGTTGGCCGCACCAATTTGGAGTTCGAGGCGGTCAACCTGAACGAGCTGGTGGAAGACGCGCTGGAGATGATTGGCGTGCGCAATCACGAGGCCACTTGCCGTATCACCATCCCTAGGCCCTTGCCCACCATTGAATGCAACCCGGTACGGGTGCGTGAGATTTTTAGCAATCTGGTGAGCAATGCCATCAAATACAACCTGAACGACCAACCCTGGGTAGAGTTGATCTACTTCGCGCCCGGCGATGAATTGACGCCCCAGAACGTACCCCCACAGGCCGAAGGGCAGATCATTTACGGCGTACGCGACGATGGCATTGGCATTGAGCAGCGGCATTTTGACCAAATCTTTCGCATGTTCAAGCGCCTGCATGGGCGCGACGAGTTTGGGGGTGGCATGGGCGCGGGCCTAACCGTGGTGCAAAAAGTGGTGCAGCGCCACGGCGGCACCATCTGGCTGGAGTCGACACCGGGCCAGGGCAGTTGCTTTTATTTCACACTGCCTGGAACCTACAAGGCCGCTCAATGAACCGCACCGACTCCTTGCAACCCACAGTCTGTGTTGCTTCGGCAAAGCGCCTGCTCAGGGCGCATCCTTTGTTGGTGGTAGAAGACTCGGACGAAGACTTTGACACCGTGCTCATGGCTGCCCAGCTGGCAGGTATCCATCACGAGATCCGGCGCTCACTCACCGGCGATGACGGCCTAAGCCAGCTGCGGGGCGTAGCTGGCCACGCCAGAGTACAAGTCGCCATGGTGCTGCTCGACCTCAATACCCCGCACGGTGATGGCAGATATGCACTGGAGCAAATGCACGCAGACCCCCAGCTCAGTTCCATTCCAGTGGTGGTCTTGAGCACCTCCGCCAACCCGCGCGATGTGGATTTTTGCTACGAGCACGGTGCCAATGCTTTCCACGTCAAGCCGGTGAGCCACAGTGAATATCTTCTGTTGCTGCAGACGCTGTTGTCCTACTGGCTCAGCAGCGTGGTGTTGACTACCGCGCACACATTGGAGCGGTAATGGGCCCTCCCCCACACTGGCACATCCTGATCATTGACGACAACCCCGATGACCGGGCCGAATTCAGGCGCATGTTGATTGCAGGGTCGGGGCGCACCTGCCGCTTCTACGAGGCCGAACTCGGTGCAACCGGTTTGCAAATCATTCTGGACAACCAGGCGCAGGGCCTCTCAGGCGCAGGGCCTCTGTTTGACTGCGTGTTACTGGACTTTCATTTGCCAGACATCAACGCCGCGCAATGGTTGCCCACCCTGTGCGGTGCGTCGGGCATGCCGCCGTGCCCCGTGGTGGTGATGACGGGTTGGGACGGTGTGGACGGCAGCGATGGCCCTAAGGTGTTGCAAGCCGGAGCACAAGACTACATCGGTAAAAGCTGGACCACGGCCGAAAGCTTGTGCCGTGCGATTGAAAATTCGATCGACCGCTACAAGCTGCTCCAAGCCCACAACCGGGCCGCTGCAGCACTGGCGCATTCCGAAGAACGTTACCGCACGCTTTTCAACTCAATCGATGAGGGCTACTGCATCATCGAGATGCTGTTTGACGCCAACGATCAACCCGTGGACTACCGGTTTTTAGAGGTCAACCACTCTTTTGAAAAGCAAACCGGCTTATCAGAAGCTGCGGGTAAGACCATTTTGCAGTTGATTCCTGATCTTGAAAAGTGTTGGCTTCAAGCCTTCGGCAAGGTGGCGCTCAGCGGAGAACCGGTTCGAATGGATAACTATGTGCAGCACATGAACCGCTGGTTTGACATGTATGCGTTTAGATTTGGTGACCCGGCCAAAAGGCAGCTGGGCCTCATTTTCAACAACAGCACTGAGCGCAAAATCATGGAAGGCCAACTGCGAGACGCGGTGATTGCTGCCCAGACCGCCAATCACGCCAAGTCTGACTTTCTGTTCAATATGAGCCATGAGCTGCGCACGCCATTGAACGCGATTTTGGGATTTGCGCAGTTGATGCAATCTGCCACAACCGCGCCCACGCCAGCGCAAGAGCAAAGCCTCATGCACATCGTCAAGGGCGGCTGGTATCTGTTAGAGCTGATTAATCACACGCTGGATTTGGCCGCGATTGAGGCCGGCAAGCTGAGTGTGTCACTTGGCACGGTGCCGATGGACGAAGTGCTGCAGGATTGTGCAGTCAACATTGCGCCACTTGCGACTGAGCGCGCGCTTGTTGTCACGTATCCCGAGCCCAACCCGGCGCACTTGGTACACGCGGATCCGATTCGGGTGAAGCAGGTGCTGCTCAATTTGCTATCTAACGGTGTCAAATACAACCGCCATGGCGGCAGCATCACCGTGCGTTGCACCCTAACGGCGGGTCAACGGCTGCGCATCAGCGTGCAGGACACGGGCCAGGGCATGACGCCAGACCAACTGGAGCACCTGTTCGAGCCCTTCAACCGTCTGGGCCAAGAAAAGTTGGCCGAGGTGGGGACCGGTATTGGTTTAGTGCTGTGCGATCGCCTCATCAAACTCATGGACGGTCTCATCGGTGTTGACAGCACAGCAGGCCAGGGCAGCAATTTTTGGTTTGAATTGCCTCTGGCATTCAGCGATGCAGCCCCGGCAGCGACAGCACAGAAGTTGACCCCTGAGGGTGAGAGGGCCGTTGCCTTACCGCAAACCCAGCAAACCCCGCTGGTCCAGACGGTGCTGCACGTCAACGACAACCCGTCCAACCTGGCGTTGGTTGCACAGTTGCTGGCCCAACGGCCACAGTACCGACTGCTGAGCGCATCGCATGGCGGGCTGGGGCTTGAGTTTGCCCGCGCTCACTTGCCCACCGTGATTTTGATGGACGTCAGCCTACCCGACATGAGCGGCACTGAAGTCCTGAAAATGCTTCGGGCTGACCCTGTCACCACGCACATGCCGGTGATTGCCCTGAGCGCCAACGCGTTGCCGAGAGAGATTCAACGTGGCCTGGAGGCGGGGTTTTTTCGTTACGTGAGCAAACCCATTCAGGTGCATGAATTTTTGAATACGCTGGACGAAGCCATGCTGTTTGCTGCGCAGCAGCCACCCTAACGCAAATCAACAGATCCCGCTATGCAGCTTTGTGTTGATTGCTACGCCAACACGCCAGAGCTTCACCGTTTCAAAAATAACCATGCCTATACCCCTCGGAACTGAAGATGCTGGGTCGATGGGTCGTTTTGAGAATGGAGATGCAAGGCGTAAAGCACAGCGATACCATTGGGTATCGCGAGCATTTACTACGCCGCAGATCCGTTTTCAAAACGGCTCAGCGATCCGGCATCTTCAGTTCCGAGGGGTATATCAGGCCCGTCGACAAGATTCACGCTCAAGCTTCGATGATGACCTTGAGCGCCTTGGTGCTTGATGCCTTGCCGAAGGTCTCGTAGGCCTGAAGGATCTGATCGAGCTTAAAGCGGTGAGTGATCAACTGGCCGGCATCGATGCGCTTAGACAGCACCGTCTTCAGCAACATCGGTATCGTCACCGTGTCGACCAGTCGGGTGGTGATCGTCACGTTGTGTGACCACAGACGCTCCAGGTGCAGATCGACCTTCAAGCCGTGCACGCCCACGTTGGCGATGGTGCCGCCGGGCGCGATGATGTCCTGACACAGTTCGAAAGTGGCCGCAATGCCCACCGCCTCAATGGCCGTGTCAACGCCGCGCCCGCCGGTCAGCTTCATCACCTGCTCGGCAGCCGTGCCATCGCTGCTGTTGACGGTCTCAGTCGCCCCGAAGCGTTGGCTAACCGTAAGGCGGTTCTCGTCGAGATCAATCATGATGATCTGCGAAGGCGAATAGAACTGGGCTGTCAGCAGCGCCGCCAGACCGATGGGACCGGAACCTACTATGGCGACGCTGCCGCCAACCTGCACCTTGCCGTTGAGGACACCGCACTCGAATCCGGTGGGCAAGATGTCGCTCAGCATCACAAGCGCTTCTTCGTCGGCACCGGTAGGTATCGGGTAGAGGCTGGTGTCTGCATGGGGAATGCGCACGAATTCGGCCTGGGTTCCATCGATGCGGTTGCCGAGGATCCACCCACCGGTGGTGCAGTGAGAGTACATGCCTTTGCGGCAGTAGTCGCAGCGACCGCAGGCGCTGATGCATGAGATCAGCACCGAGTCCCCAGGCTTGAAGGTCGTCACACCAGCACCCACGGTGTCGACGATACCAACACCCTCGTGGCCCAGTACGGTGCCCGGCACGCAGGTTGGAACGTCGCCTTTCAAGATGTGCAGATCGGTGCCGCAGAGGGTGGTCTTGGTAATTCTGACGACCGCATCGGTCGGAGCTTGGACAACTGGCTTGGGCCGGTCTTCGAGATTCTTCTTGCCGGGTCCGTTGTAGATTAGGGCCTGCATCGCGTGATCCTTTGGCATGGGTTTAAGGGTGATCCTCCATCTCGCGACGCGAGACTTTGGTCATGGAGTACGGTGCGACCAATCCTGATCCGGGTCTGTGCGCAAGGCTACGGATCTTTCTACAGCGATGGGATCAAAACCGATTAAACGTCGCCGGCCAAGGCCTGGTGGCGCCGCACCCTGCTAACGACCGAAACCAACAAACTCCACGCCGCCGAGCTGGTCAACGCTACCAAAGCGAGCTGGTAAACGGGCATAAGCGGGGAAGAACGGGCATCAAAGGGCTCATCGCGACGGTGGGCCAAAGATTTGCTGCGTAGGCAAACGCACAGACCGGCCGCATTCGCATCGGTAGGTTATGGACTTCCCGCAAAGCCTGCAGATATCCCATCGTGCAGGACACCGCGCTACCGGGGCGCGGCACTCACTCCATTGAAGGACAACCGTATGAATACCCTGATCGACGTTGCCGTTGCCGATGGCCACTTCAAGACGCTGGCCAAAGCCCTCACAGCAACAGGCTTAGTTGACACTCTCAAAGGTGCCGGCCCGTACACTGTTTTTGCCCCGACCGACGATGCGTTTGCCAAGCTGCCTGCGGGCACCCTTGACGGTCTGCTCAAAGACATCCCGAAGTTGACCGCGGTTCTCAAGTACCACGTGCTGAATGGCAAGGTTGCGGCTGCCGATGTCGTCAAGCTCGACGGCAAGATGGCTAAGACGCTCAGCGGCGGCAACCTCAAGGTGAGCACGAAGGGTGGCGTCAAGCTCAACGCTGATGTCAACGTCACCAAAACCGACGTCGCGGCCTCCAACGGGCTGATCCACATCATCGACGCGGTACTGCTGCCGTCGACTTGATGCGCTCAAACCCAGCAATCCAACCCCTTCAAAGACAGTCAGGACCCAAGATGAATGCGAAAAAACTTCTAATTGCTGCGGCGTTCACCGGCGCGGCCCTTGCCGCACAGGCCAAGGACATCGTGGATACCGCCATAGCCGCCGGCAACTTTAAGACGCTAGTCATCGCGCTCAAGGCCGCCGATTTGGTGCCCACGCTCAAGGGCAAGGGGCCTTTCACGGTCTTTGCGCCCACCGATGAGGCCTTCGCGAAGATTCCCAAGGCCGACCTTGACGCCCTGCTGAAGAACAAAGCCAAGTTGAAGGGTGTGCTGACCTACCACGTGGTTTCAAGCAAGGTCATGTCCACGGACCTGAAGGCCGGCAACGTGAAGACCGTGCAAGGCAGCGACGTGATGGTGAGCACCACAGGTGGCGTGATGGTGAACGAGGCCAAGGTGGTGGTTGCCGACGTGGCCGCCGACAACGGGGTGATCCATGCCATTGATACGGTGCTGATGCCCAAGTAGGCGCGGCTCGGGGGGCGGCTTGCAAGGCGCTGGAAATGGATGCACAAGGCGTGCTGTTGGGGGCTAAGGCACCGAAGTCGTTTGATCAACCTGAAGAGACACGCACCATGCCTCAGAGCACCAGCGTCAATCGCCGCATCGTCCTGAACGCGAGGCCCTGCGGCGCGCCCACCGCCGAAGACTTTCGGCTTGAGACCGCTCCCGTACCGAAACCCGAGGCGGGCCAAGTCCTGTTGCGCACGCTCTATCTGTCGCTGGACCCGTACATGCGTGGCCGCATGAGCGACGGACCGTCGTACGCCGCTCCATTGGCCATCGGCGATGTCATGCTCGGGGGCACGGTGTCACGCGTCGAGGACTCCGAACATGGCGACTACAAGGTTGGTGAACTCGTGCTGGGCTACACAGGCTGGCAAGACTACGCGCTTTCCGATGGCAAGGGCCTCACAGCCATCTCTTACAAGGATGAGCATCCCTCGCGCGCTTTGGGCGTGCTGGGCATGCCGGGTTTCACCGCGTACATGGGATTGCTGGACATTGGCCGCCCTGTGACCGGAGAGACCGTTGTCGTCGCTGCCGCCAGCGGCGCGGTCGGCTCGGTGGTGGGCCAGATCGCGAAGATCAAGGGCTGCACCGTGGTGGGCATCGCGGGCGGCGAAGACAAGTGCCGTTACGTCATCAATGAACTGGGCTTCGACGTCTGCCTTGACCACCGCGGCAGCGACTTGCATGGGCACTTGGCGGCTGCGTGCCCGAGGGGCATCGACGTTTACTTCGAGAGCGTCGGCGGCGCCGTGTTCGATGCCGTTCTGCCGTTGCTAAACGCCAAGGCGCGCGTCCCAGTTTGCGGACTGATCGCGGCCTATAACGCCACCGAGTTGCCGCCCGGCCCCGACAGGCTGGGCCTGCTGATGGGCACGCTGCTGCGCAAGCGCATCCGAATGGAGGGCTTCATCGTCTTTGATGACTACGCGCCACGCTGGAGCGAATTCGCCGGTACGATGGGCGGGTGGGTGCGAGAGAACAAGGTCAAGGTCCGCGAGGACATCGTCTTCGGTCTGGAGAACGCCCCCGAAGCCTTCATCGGTCTGCTGCAAGGCAAGAACTTCGGCAAGCTGGTCATTCAGCTTGCGCATGAGTGAAACACGAATGACTTCACCCCCAACCCTACATAGGCGACATCCCATGAACATCCTGATGGTCCGCTATGGGATTTGGCCGAAAACGCCGCGTCGATCGCCCTGGTCGACGCGATGATCGCTGCAGACAAACCTGTCGCGGCCGTGTGTCACGCGCCAAACGTGCTTCGACATACCCGGGATCCCGGAGAATTCATCGACCTGCGGCCGCACGGCATGGTAGCTGCCGATATGGACATCGGCCCTAAGGTCAACGCGATCGGCGAGATGTGCATGACCGTGCTCCGAACTTGCATGCTGGAAGCGCGCCGCGTCAATAGTGTCGATCTGGCGTGGGCAAGGCCAAGAGCTCGAATCCTGTGACCCTTCCAACCTACTTTATCTCGCACGGCGGCGGGCCTTGGCCTTGGATGAAAGGTGAGATGAACGGCGCCTATGACAAGCTTGAAGCGGCACTGACGGCAATGCCGGGCCAGATCGGAATGACACCGAAGGCGGTGCTCATCATTTCGGGGCATTGGGAAGAGCGTGAGTTCACCGTGATGTCGAGCCCCAAACCGCTGATGGTCTACGACTACTCCGGTTTTCCGAAACACACCTACTGCATCACCTACCCGGCACTGGGCTCGCCGCAGACAGCAAAGCGGGTGCTCCAGCTGATCGAAGCGGCTGGGTTCTCAGCGCGGCTGGATCCACTGCGGGGGTTTGACCACGGCACCTTTGCGCCGCTCGCGGTGATCTACCCCGATGCTGATGTGCCGGTGCTGGAGTTATCGATGCGGCATGGCTACGACCCGAAGGAGCACATCGCCATAGGCCTTGCGCTGGCGCCGCTTCGTAACGATGGTGTCCTGATTCTGGGCAGCGGCTTGAGCTATCACAACCTGCGAGATTTCGGGCCTAAAGCCAGGGAGCCCTCCGCAGCGTTTGACCACTGGTTACAGCAGACCTTGGTAGTGTCCAGCCCCGCCGAGCGCATTGCCCGCCTGATCAACTGGGAGCAAGCGCCTGCAGCCCGGCGAGCGCATCCACAGGAAGATCATCTGTTGCCTCTCATGGTGGCCGTGGGCGCTGCGGGCAACGACCGCGCCACCTGCGTCTACCACCAGGATGACTTCTTCGGCGGCATCACCGTATCGAGCTTCATGTTTGGTGGAGAATTGACACAAATACCCAAGAAGATGGAGGCGTTTGGAATAATCGCCTCCGACATCGCGGGCAAGCCATTGGCGCTGGGCGAACATGAACCGCACACCGCCTTGTCGGCCTGCACACAGGCCGCAGCGCCAGCGCCAGCGCCAGCGCCAGCGCCAGCGCCGCAATCATGAAAAGACATCTCGCTGCTTATGTCGGCACCCTGATTGTGATGGTAGGGTTGGACTTGCTGTGGCTGGGCGTCATCGCCAAACCACTGTACCTGCAAGGCATGGGTCACCTGATGGCTGATAAGCCTAATGTACCGGTGGCCGTGCTGTTCTACGCACTGTTCGGGCTCGCACTGGTGGTGTTTGCGGTGCTGCCCGCCGGGCCAGCACCGGGTTGGGGCAAGACCGTGAGCATGGCGGCACTGTTTGGCTTTTTTGCCTATGCCACCTATGACCTCACGAACCTGGCCACGCTCAAACAATGGCCCATCGGCTTGTCGCTGATAGACATGGCCTGGGGTAGCTGCGTCAGCGCGGCCGCAGCCGTCGGCGGCAAGGCCCTGATGGACTGGGCGGCGCCAGTTTAGCCGCCAGCGACCCATCAAATCCGGTACGTTCGGCCCCGAACAGACGCGTCTTTGCCCTGCGCGCACCGTCAGTGCTTCGTCCACTGAAAAGGCACCCACATGGCCCACCAAAGCATCAACCCCAATGATGGCAAGCTGCTCAAAAGCTTTGAGCACCTAACGTCAGCGCAGCTGGAGAAATCTCTTGCGGGCGCTCAGCGCTGCTATCAGACCTGGAAGCACAGGTCTTTTGCCGAACGAGCGGTTGTGATGAACAAAGCCGCTGCCCTCTTGCACGCGCATGTGGACGATTTCGCCAAACTCGAAACGCTGGAAATGGGCAAACGAATCAACGAGGCACGCGCTGAAGTCAGATTCAGCGGCGACATCCTGGCTTACTACGCCCAGCACGCCGAGAGCTTTCTCGCGCCCCTCAAGCTGCACCCCAGGCTGGGTGAAGCACACATGGAAAGCTCGCCGTTGGGCGTGCTGTTCTGCATCGAGCCCTGGAACTTCCCCTACTACCAACTGGCCCGGGTGGCTGGCGCGCAGTTGATGGCCGGCAACGTACTTGTGGTCAAACACGCGGGTTGTGTGCCGCAATGCGCCATTGCGTTCGAAAAATTGCTGCTCGACGCGGGTGCTCCAGTCGGCGCTTACACCAACCTCATGATCTCGCACGAGCAGTCCGAACAGGTCATCGACGACCCGCGTATCAAGGGCGTGGCACTAACAGGCGGAGTGGCTGCGGGGCGCTTGGTGGCAGCCCGCGCCGGACAAAACATGAAGAAATCGGTGATGGAGCTGGGTGGCAGCGACGCCTTCATCGTGCTCGACGACGCCGACCTGGACAAGACGCTGCCCTGGGCCGTGTGGGGCCGCATGTACAACGCCGGCCAAACCTGTTGTGCGGCCAAACGCTTCATCGTCATAGAGTCGGTGGCCGACCGGTTTATCGCGAAATTCAAGACTGCACTTGAGGCCTTGGAGCCAGGCGACCCGATGCTGGAGGCGACCACGCTCGGCCCCTTGTCCACCGAGGCTGCACTGTTGCAGTTGCTGACACAAGTCGACGCAGCCGTGAAGGGCGGCGCCAAGCTGCTGATGGGCGGCAAGCGCATTGATCGGCCTGGCTGGTTCATGCAGGCCACCATTCTCACCGACATCGCCCCAAGCAACCCCATGTTCCGTGACGAGTTCTTTGGCCCGGTGGTGTCGTTCTTCCGCGTGAAGACTGAAGAAGAGGCGATAGCGCTGGCCAACGATTCCGACTTCGGCCTGGCCGGATCGGTATGGACTAAGGACGAAGCGCGCGGCAAGCGCGTGGCAAGTCAAATTGATACCGGAATGATGTTCGTCAACAACCTCGACTGGGCCGACGCCGACCTGCCCTTCGGCGGCATCAAGAATTCGGGCTACGGTCGCGAACTGAGCAGCATGGGCATCCAGGAATTTGTCAACAAGAAACTCGTTCGCAACGGCGCCATTGTTGCGCCGGTTTAAACGCGCCAACCGGGCAATCCTATGGAAGCCAGTTTCACCCTTTGGCATGTGCCGCAAACTGTTAATCAATGCAACTCAGAGCGCCTACGCTGAGTTGCAGCGTAGGCGCTCTGGCGCATTTGCTCCTACGTAAGCTCAGGTACTTAAGGCACTCAACCTGCCTTGAGTTGATCGCCCACTTTCAGTCCCAGTTGCTCTGCCACACCCGCGCTAAATTCAATCACGGAATCGGCCTGTCTACAGGCGGCCCACCTAAAGGGCGAAAGCTGGCTCACCATTTTTCTCACTCGACCCTGCCGGTCCAAAAATACGACATCGATCGAATAGCGCATGCCCACCGTATGAATTGATGCGCAGGGCCGAAGCCATAAGGCCCTGGTCGGCAACAATTGTTGAGTGGCCAATAACCCGATGGCACGCAACGGCCAGGTGAATGCACACTGCACTTGAATGCGCAGAGGCACACCGTTGAGCAGCAGCTTCATGCCCCCCCACTCAAAGGCCTGAAGCAAGAAACTTCACCACGATTGGAAAACCTATCACGATGAAAGTGCAAGGGAAAATAAACAAGATCAGGGGCCCTAAAATTCTGACCGGAGCCTCCATGGCCATTTTTTCGGCACGCGCAAACCGCTCACTGCGTCGCTGCATAGCCTGTGCGCGCAAAACAGGGCCCAAGCTCGAACCCGTGAGTTCGCCCTGAACCATTGCACTGACCAAGCTCGACATCGGGGCAAACTGCAAACGCGCCGACAGATCTCTCAAGGCATCCACACGTGGGCGACCAGCGCGCACATCGCGCATCACTTGATTCATTTCGTAGCTGAGCGGGCCAGGCGGGATTTGTGCAGCGGCTTTTTGAATGGCCCCCGCAAGGTTAAGCCCCGACTCAACAGCCAAAGTGACCATTTCTAGGAAAAAAGGCAAGGCCTTGAGCAGGGCCAACTGACGGCGCTTGATCTGCTTTATCAACCAATAATCAGGGTACCAAAACCCGACCATCAGCCCTAAAACCAAGCCAAGCCAGTTTGAAAAATCAAACTGGCTTGCAACCAATAAGCCCATGAGCATGGCGATCAAGCCATAAGCCAATTTGCCGCCAAAAAACTGCTTGGGAGTGAGTGCATAGTCAACCCCACCATTTTTCAAACGCCAAAGAATTTGGGCCTCGTTTGACGGCTTAATCCAAGCACTCGACAACTCACTCATCACCAAGACAAGGGCCCACAACAACTTAAACAACTGGGGAGGCTCATCTCTGTAAGCCTTGGACTCACCTTGCTTGGCCTCTGCAAATAGGGACCACAAGCCCCATACAAACAGGGTGACAGATGTGCCGCACAAAACAACAGTCATGAGAGCGCTCATATGTCTATCTTCACAATTTTGCGAATGAACAAGGCACCCAGCAGCAGCAATATCGACACAAGTGCCAGCACGATCCATCCATAAGTTGTGGTGAACATCGGACGCATGGCTGCGGGGTCCATGACGTAGAGCACGAGCCCCATCATCAAAGGCAACAAGCCCACCACCCAACCTTGCATCTTTCCCTGGGCGGTGAGCGCCCTGATTTTGCCCTCCATGGTGGCCTTGGTGCGCAGGGTGCCCGCCAAGCCATCAAGAATTTCAGCCAAATTGCCACCAACATCTCTGGCAATGGTCACGGCTGACACAAAAAGTGCAATGTCCTCAACATCAAAACGCTGACCCAAATTGGCCAGAGAGTCTTGCAATGTCATGCCCAAGCGTTGTTCACGCAACACCATCGAAAATTCTTGCGAGAGCGGGGCTGGAGACTCATTGACCACCATAGACAAGGCGGTTTGCAAGCTAACGCCAGCTCTCAAAGAACCCGCCAACATGGCCAGAGCGTCAGGCATTTGGTCCACCATTTTTTGCAGGCGTCGTGTTCGCATCACGCGGTATACCGCCGCGGGGAGACACGCCGTAGCCAACGCCACCATGAACACCGCGGGCCAAGCCCGCGCCACAAGCCAAACGCCAATGGGCAAAACCACCAACAGCAACAGCGTGACCTGGAACACCTTGGCGGGATCGATGAACACCAAAATTTCTTCCATCGAGAGCCTCACGTTTTCAGTGAATTGAACTTGCAGCTCCAAGTAAAAACGCCTTAAAGCCAAGATGACCAAGACCACAGAGATAAAAATCAGTGCCTGCGAAACTGTTGCGATCATGGTCAAGACACCTGCCGCGCAAAGACGTTGTCATCCTGAAAAGACGGCATACCAAAGATTCGCATGTCGAGCGGCAGCCCTCTCGAAACCAGCCTCTCGTAGAACTCAGGGACACACCCGCGGCCACAGAAGTGCCCCCGAGTTTGGCCATTTTCAGTGAGCCCCGCTTGAACATAGGCAAAAATCTCTTGCAGCTGAATGGTTCCAGCCTCAATACCCGTGACTTCAACGATGCTTGTCACTTTTCGGGCGCCACAGGGCAATCGAGATTGCTGCACGATGACCTGCACCGCAGAGGCCACTTGCTCGCGGATGGCAGTGATGGGCAAATCGATGCCCGCCATCAACACCATGACCTCAAGTCGCGAGAGCATGTCGCGAGGAGTGTTTGCGTGAGCAGTGGTCAAGGAGCCATCATGGCCCGTATTCATGGCTTGCAACATGTCAAGCGCCTCCCCCCCTCGACACTCCCCCACCACAATGCGATCAGGTCGCATGCGCAAGGCATTCTTCAAAAGATCGCGGATGGCCACTTGCCCCTTGCCCTCGATATTGGCTGGTCGTGCTTCTAAAGAGACCAAGTTTGGATGATGAAGCTGGAGCTCTGCAGCATCTTCGATCGTGACGATCCGCTCATTGGGCGAAATAAAATTGGTCAACATGTTCAACAAGGTGGTTTTCCCAGAGCCTGTGCCGCCAGAAATGATGATATTTTTCTTGTGCACAACACACACCCGCAAAAAATCAATCATCTCAGCGCTGACTGAGCCAAACTGAAGCAGGTCCTTCGGGCCAAGCTTGTGCTTTGAGAATTTGCGAATCGTGAGCGCAGGGCCTTTGAGCGTTAAGGGAGAAATGATGGCATTCACACGTGAGCCATCTTTAAGGCGCGCATCCACCATGGGAGAGCTTTCGTCAATGCGCCGCCCAATGGGCGCTACGATGCGCTCGATGATGCCAAGCACTGCTTGATTGCTGGTGAAGGCGACCGGTGCACGTTCGAGCTTCCCCGATCGCTCAACAAAAACTTCGTCTGCAGCATTGACCATAATTTCTGTGACGGTAGCGTCAGCCAGCAAAGGCTCAAGCAACCCCAAGCCAATAGACTCATCCCGCACTTCGGCCAGCAGCCGATGGCGATCAAGGTTGGCGGGCATTTCTGGCGAGCGATCGATCAGCTCTGTGATGATTTTTTCAGCGAGCTCACGCAACTCTGTATCGGCCATGCGATGCACGTCAGTCCGCCGCACGCCAAAAGCTTGTACCAGTTGCTCTTGCAAAATTTTTCGATAACGAAACAACTCGTCTGGAACTGACTGAGGCAAATCACCCTCGATCAGCGGCAACGGCAACTTGAGTTTCGGCTTTTCTGCCTTGGCCGCAGGAGATGGACCGGCCTCTTCAGTCGGGGTTGAATGGGCCATGTCAGCCAAGGCTGAGGCCCCTCCAGCAGCAGCCACCGCATCACCAGCCACGCCATCACCAACGGCTGTACCGACAATCATCGCATCCGCCCCCCTGGGGTCCACTTTGACCGAGGTCATCCGACGAAACCAACTCGCCCTGATTTCATGGCCTGCGACAGTGATGACATCATCGTTGTACAGCGGGCCAGCGGTGCCAATCTTGACGCCATTGACCATCGTGCCAGCCAGCGCTCCCAAATCGCGCACAAAAACCCTCTCATTGGAAACAAACAATTCGACATGCCGCTGGCCCAATCGCAATCCATTGAGCCGCAGTTTGCAGTTCGGGTTTTTGCCAATCAACAATGAGGTATCGCGTGAGCAGTATCGCTTGAGCGTCCCATTTGGAAATTTGATTTCAATGTTGAACATGTTCAGTCTGCCAAACGAAGATTGAAATTACCGCGCAAGGCTTCAACATGTCCATGAGCTCGCCCCACAGCCTCGGTATTCAGTGCTGACTCTGAAGTGATCAAGCGTGGCGTGACCACGACCAATAACTCACTTTCTTCGCGTCGCTCTTCATTTGCCCTGAATAGCCGACCCAGCACAGGCACCTTGCTCAGTCCCGGCAAACCATCGATCGACCTGAAGCCTTGCTGCCGCAGTAACCCTGAAATAACTAAAGGGGTATTATTTTTCAAAGCCACATGCGTCGACGTGCGGTTGGTCGTGAAGGCGACAAAACCTTGATTACTATTGCGTGGGTCAGGCTCGCTGACCTCAACTTCAATCAGTGACTCAATGTTGCCCTCAGCATCAGCCACCGGATTAAACTCAATAACGACACCATACTGCTTATAGACCACGCTAGTTTGGCCTGGCCCCTGTGACACCGGAATCGGAACCTCCCCCCCTGCGACAAACTTTGATTTACCGCCGCTTTTACAGCTCAAACGCGGCTCAGCCAAAGTCCAACTATCGCCGTTTTGCTCTAAAAATTGCAGGGCTGAAGTGATTTGACTGGCAAGGCCCAAGTGGCTGACTGCAGGGCGTGCCGTGTTGACGGCTGGAAATCCTGGCTTGCCAGGCCAAGGTGTATTGGCATAGCCCAAGACCGAAGTACTGAATGAGGGGCCATCGGCAGCGCTGGCCCACTTGATGCCTAATTGGTCAAGGGCTCGCTTGCGCACTTCAACAACCTGCAAATCAAGGTAGATCATAGGATCAACACGCACCGGCCTGACATCACCAAAATCATCTGATACCAGGTTGACCACTTCAGGGTACTTGGCCAACATGCTTTTAACCCGTCGCGATGATGCCGCGTCGCGGTAACGCCCCTCAATCAGCAACTTGTTCCCGACCAGGCGCGACCTGATCTCAGGGTGCTCTGACAACAGGTCCTGAACTTCAGCCTTGAGTCGAGCCGTGTGCTGCGGACTGACCATCACCGTGAAAGCATTTTCTGAGCCATCCTTCATCCACAAGTGCATGGTGGTCTCACCCGCCCCTTCTCCAATCAAAATGATCTGGCGCCCATCAATCACATTGGCCTTTAACAAGCTGCCATTACCCACTGCCACACGAATGATGTTGTGACGGGCGCGGTCAATCACTTTGACTTGGCCTACAAACAAGTTGATAGATGGCAACGCTGACAAAATTTTGGCCTCATCAGCAACGCGTTGAAGCCCTGTCACGCGGCTCCTAAGCTGCAGCTCATCAGCCGCAGTGGCGGCGGGGGCGGCCATTGTTGGCGCCCCAACGAGAACGACAGAACCGAACGACAACATACTTAAGCCCCGCTTGATGGCTGCCCTACCAAGCTCAACACGACACGACTTCTTCACCACAGCGCTCCCTCGCAATCACTCAATCACTCAATCACTCAATCACAATCATTTGTAAAGCTGCTCAATCACTGCGCCTATGAAGACACCAATTGAACGAATGCTTGACACCCCAATCCAGCTGCCCCTAACCGGGCCCATCTTTCAGGGTTGGGAAATGGGGCCACCTGAAGCGTTGCCACCCCCCCCTCCCACCATGAATTCGATGCTTGGCGCCATCACGGGGGCCACGCTGAGGGCAGGCTTGCGAACAAGGGGGGCCAGCAAAGATTCAGGGGTTAAAGCGGGCGAGTCATTGGGAGTCTGGTCATCGGGATTGCGCAAAATGGCTGTCACCTCACCGCTTGACTTTGCCAGCAAAATTCGATTGGCATCTGCCGGACTCACTTCCATGGTCACGCTGGTATAGCGTCGCTCAGCGCCTCTGGCATCTTGCTTAGTCACAGACTGCCCGGTGGCCATGATGTTGACATTGGACAGCAACGGAAAAACAAAACGCTCGTCAGAAGTCGTGGCGGAAGCAGGTTTCACCGCGTAAATCAAATCAATACGATCTCCGGGACGCAACATGCCGGCGGTTGAACTGATTTCATCCACCTCAAATGTCAGTGCACGCATGCCTTTTTGCAAAATGCTTGAAAACACTCGCTGCCCAAGACCCTCAATATGAGCCTGCAGCAAAGCTTCACCACGTTTGATGGGCACCTGCAGCCGGGCCTTTTCAACATCAGCAAATCCAGCTGAAGAAATGGCCGATGCATGGCTGAACTGCTTGGGAATCTTGCGAACCGCCAACACCTCAGAACTCAAGATTTCACCTTGGCCCAAGTCACGGCTAGCCACCACCACCTCCACCATTTCTTGGCCGCGTTGAGCCTCTTCATCCAGCTGGGCCATGCGATCTTGCACCGCCTTGTTACCAAGATAGGCGGCACACAGCCCAATCAATACAGCCGTAACTAACAACAACCAGTTTTTATTGATTAGCTTGTTCATCAGCGCCCACTTAAGGCAAGGAAAGAAAGAAAGTCAGGCTTTGGTAAAAGCCACGAACACTGTCCGCCAAATAAACGGCTGCACAGCGCCCATCAGCTCCAGCAAAATCCAGTGGCAACGTAAGCAAGGTCGCAAGGGCAGCAACAATGAGCAGGTACTCAGGTATGGCCTGCCCCAAGGCAATGACATTTTTCATGCCCCCACCTGAGCAGCCTGAATGAAATTGACAACCACACTCACCTTGGCCTGACCAGCGTCTCGCGTGATCACCATTTCTATGGTTTTGCTCCCAAGGGCATACGCCCCCATGTAGCGGGTCGGCTGCAAATGTTCATGCTGCAAATGCCACCCCTTCTGAGACCAGACGCTCTTCATTTGATCTCGCACATGTTCTAGGCTTTTTAAACTACCTGCTAAAACATAAATGCTACGCAGGTGCCTGTCTATCGATTCCATGACTTGATAAATCTCTAAACCGTTGATTTCAGGCCAATCGGGAGGCCGGAAATTGAGTTTGGGTTCTTTGATATTGAGAATACTGATCAAACCCTCTGAACCCAATTTTTCGTTGGGTTTGACTTGAACGACAAGCGAGTAAGGGCCACGAAGTGTTGAAATCGTGTGCCAGCCGCGCACAGTGTCCTCACGCGCCGGGCCAGCATCGCCTGAACGCCAATGAGCTCGATAATGAGCCAGCACCTCTGTGCTGCCTTGGGACGACTCAAACTTTTGAATTCGAGATTGAATGCCATTGACCCAGACATCTTTGGCCACCCACTCGACCTTGCCCCGAGGCGGTGCGGGCAGATCTGGCCAAGGGGTTGCTGACAGATTGGACACCGCAGCACTTGCCAAAGCAAAGCCAAACACCCTGCAAAGCCAGAGGTGAGCCATGCGCCTCACTGGCAGGCTCCAGCCGAACCTGGGCCGGATAAGCGATCAGCAGGCACTGACTCCACCCTCAAACAAGAGAACTCAGGCCGCAAACGCTCGAACAGCCCAACAAACAAATTGATTGCAGGCTCTACCCAGCCAACCGCAGTCGTCACAGCCCCAAACGCTGGATGACCCCGCAAAGAAGCCCGGACGCCCTCGGAACCTTGTGCATGGGCTGCATCGGCTGACAGCGCCATGCTTGCTCCAATCGTAAGGGTGGGGTGGTTTTCTTGAAGCGGGTCATCCACGGACACCTCGATATGGGCCACATGGATACGTTGCACAGGCAGACCAAAGGTGGCATTCATCCAGACATCCGTCGTTTGTACAGCAGAAGAAAACCGCTGCTGGCCATAGGCCAAAGTCACACGGTCAAGATGCGGAAGTAAAGGGTTGCCCATTAAATCGCGCCACAAAACAACATCTGACCCTGGCATTGCGCCACTCGCAGAGTCAGTAGAGCGAATTTCTCCATCTGGGTTGCCATTGCGTCGAGCCCCATTCACAAAAAATCTAGCCCGCAATTTGTCTTGGATGTCATGCGTTGCTAACCGAGCATCGTCAGGCTGCATCACGCGCTGAAAAGCTGCATAGCGGCTGGCTTGAATGGCTGAATACTTAATATCTGCATATTTTCCAATATACACAATACCAATTAACACCGGGGCAAAAAATATCATCACCACCAAAAATTCGATCATGGATTGCCCCCGAAACTCGAGCGGCGAAAAATAATTAGGCATACATATTTAACACCAATAATTTTGCACTTATAATTTATCACGTGATCCAAAAATTCTCAATTTATTAATTTAAAACCGAAAGCACACCACTTAATACCAACTCAGGCGCACCCAGGGCAATCAATAGTGCAGATTTTTCAGCCTGAGGCACAGAAGTTAGACCCACCTGCCAAAATGGGTTATAAAGTGAAGCATACTCTTTAACATGATCTTGGCGCATGAGTCCTGGACCACCAGACCAAGCTTGTGCAGTCCAATCACTGACACCTTTCTGGGGCCGCTCAAAGTAAACAGAGGCAGCACTCACACTGGTAATCTGCCCAGACAATAAACTATTTCCCAGATATGACGATCCAAGCACCGACTCTCCATTTTCAAAAGGAATAAAATTGACACCATTTGCACTTGTATTTAACACCTCATTATTGGGCACAGCAGCAACCTGGAAAAAATATAACTTGTGCTGGCCACTTGATGGAGACAAATCTCGTATTGATGAAATACCAGACCACTGATAATCTTTTCTAGATGAAAAAGCCAGGTCATGGATTCTTTCGTTCCCAATCATCAAATGGCCACCTTCACCGGAATCCGCACGGCCCCAACCAACTGGCAAAGTCAGCGCCGATCGAAATGGACGGGGCATTCGGATATCCCAAGTATCTTGGGCCTCCCAACGCTCGTAATTTCTTAACAGCGTTGTACCCCGCTTTTTAGAACGTGCCAGGCCTATATTCCAATTCGTCAATTGATTACCATCTCGTCGCACCGAAAACTGGTCTCGTGAATCACTCACAACTTGCGCCAACCTTTCTCTTTGTTGACCTGAATATAGTCGAGTAAAATCCCTCCACAAAATATCATTCAGACCAACAGCCCCACCCATTAATGGCGCCCTTAAATTTGGCAATATATAATCAATATTCGACCCCCCAGATAGAGAATTTGCACGCAATACATTTTGCGCTGCCAATACAGCCAAAATACCACCAGCTTGATAAGCAGCATCATTAGCGAGCTGAGCTTGCGTCTTGAATGCATCCAGCCCCATTAATAAACCATCAAGCGATTTAGAGAACACGACCTCAACAGGATTTACCACTTGATAAACCCCATTAAATAACACGCCGATCACCTGAATATAAGGGATCAATCGAGTGGCATATTCAATACCCAATGAAGACTGCCTTAACCACCTGAGCCAGGAATCCAAACTCACCATTTGAGCAACCATCACATCGCTAGCAATCATGGCCCGATTACCGTATGCCATGAAGTTCAGTAGGCGGGCCTGCTCAGCTGCACCTGCCAGAGCCCCTGCATCGGTGGCGTTGATCAGCTTTTGCTTTGCTGATGTGATTTGAGCCACGCAATAGACGCTACACATCACAGCCAGGCTTGCTGCGATCACAGACAAAAACCAGACCAAAGCTTGCCCAGCCTGATGTCGTCGATAAGGATTCATTTTTTCAATCACTGGATGCCAACTTGAAAGGCACAAATAGGGGATTTCGCACGCGCACAATTAAGGCGGCCAAAGGGAGGGTCAACCTGATTCAGTGAACAACAACGTCGTTTGAGAAGTTGCTCAGCCCCCTGGCCTGCTCGGCAGCAGTGGCTGCCGCTGAGCCCGCTGTGGTGGCGCGCTCTTGCGCGGCCGTTGCTTGCCGCTGATTTCCGGCTAAACCAGCGGCCATGCCAGCAACTTGGTTGCGAATCGTGCGGCCAAAATAATTGGTGGTTGCAATGGCCGCAATGGAAATCAGCGCAACAACGATGATGTATTCAGTCATCCCCTGGCCGCGAACCCGAGATGGTTGATGTTTTTGGCTGAGCTTTGGTGAGTGATCAATAAGCATGTTTACCTCCTGATAACGGGTGGATTGAGCGATGGCGCATCTCTTGGATGCCAGATTTGTAGAAGCCAGTCTAAGCATTCGGAAAAAACTCTCTTTGTGAGAAAAGTGCCCAAATGCACCATTTTTGCAATTTGGTTGCATTTTTGCTCGAACATAATCCTTCCCTTGGTTACCGCACTGGCAGTGCATTGAGAGGGGTTCATGATCAAGTTGAGTGTTCGGGGGGTGTCTACCGTAGAGTTCGTTGCGGTGTTTCCCATCGCACTGCTGGTGGTGCTGTGTTTGATCCAATTTGGATTTCTTTACATGGCAAAACTCACGCTGAACCACGCAACATTCATAGCCGCACGACATGGCGCACTCACACATGCTGACGAGACAGCCATTCGCTCAGCCCTCGTGCGGGCTTTGGTGCCCTTCTATCAAAACAGCACCCATACCGACCCTGCCCACCGGATCACTGAGGCCCATTTACGGGCCCAAACCGACCAACTTGCATTTTTGCGGGTCACCCGCCTGAGCCCCAATGAACGTACCTTTGCTGACTTTGGGGTCAACATCAATGGCCAGCGCCAAATCCCCAATGACAACCTACGCTGGCGCAACTCATCAGTGATCGCAAATTCAGGGGTCAACATCCAAGATGCCAATCTCTTGAAGATCAGGGTGATCTACGGCTATGAACTGAAGGTACCCCTTATGGGCGCGTTGGTTCACACACTGCTATGTGGTGGTCGCCTCATGCCCTATTCACAACTTAGCTCTGACAACACCCGCGACTGCGATTTTTACGCCGCAGGGCGGGTGCCCATCGAGTCATCAGCTGTGGTCGAAATGCAATCCCCCGCACGTGCCCCCTGAGGCACTTGTTCTCTCCACCTTTGATCAAATTCACCCATGAAAAAATTTTCACTGATGCTTATGGCAACCCTGGCCAGCCTGACGGGTTGCGGCGGCGGAGGCAGTGAGTCGGGTCGACCCGATGTCATTGAAGTGACCCCCCAACTAGTGAATGCCACAGGCACTGCAAACCACTGCGTCACGGGTGCCGGTCCATCAGTCTATATCCACGGCGGACACCCCCCATACCAGTTGTTCAATACCTTGCCCAGTGCAATGCAACTTAGCAGCGAAATTATTCAGCGCAGTGGCGACAGTTTTGTGGTGACTTTCACAGGGCAGTGTTTCGACAACCTGCCCATCAAAATTGAAGACGCTTTGGGGCAACTTGGTGAAGTCATGCTGACCAACCGAGCATCCACGCCTACGAACACAACCCAGACCCCAGCGCAAGCCGCTCAGATCGCCACAACTGATGAAGATTTTTAACGCCCTTCACGTGGCCCTATGCAGAAATTTTTTTGGCAGGCCCCATCAGCGGTTAGCCCCCCCGGCAAGACCGCGCACGACAGCGACCAGGCACCCACTGAGGTACACCCTATTGCTTGCGCTCGTCAGCGGCATGGTTGGCTGTATCACCTTGCCAGGTGTTGACACCACACAAGCCAGATCGCCCGCCCCCAACTCACCGCCATGGGAGATGGTCAATTTAGCCGACTCGCTTTATGCGCAAGGTCAATACAAGCAGGCTCAGGCGATTCTGAGCGAGTTAACTCAAAACCATCCGGGCCATGCCTACTTTTGGTTTCGTCTTGGCAACTGCGAAACTCAATTGGCCCGCTACCCAGCGGCGATCAGGGCCTATGAACAAGCCCTTCAGATTGACCCGAACGACGGGCGATTTAGCTACAACCTGGCTGTGGCCCACAGCGCGACAGCCCGCGATGCCTTTGCCCTGGCAAAACGCCAACTTGCCGTGGGTTCATCGTTGCGCAAAGACGCAGAACAATACCGTCGACTGTTAGAAGTTGCAGTGGGCAAACGGCCCTAAAGAGCTCCCCCCCTCGGAACTGAAGATGCTGTGTTGGCAAAGGGAGTGAAGCGATGAGATGCAAGCCAAGGCCTTATTGAACACGAGCCGGAACGATCCAGCAAAGGGGCTCATATCAGACTGGTGCTCAACGCTAAGCATGAGTTCGTGGTCGAAAGCCTAAAGCCGCTGCATGACTCACATGATTGAGCACTGCTCAGTGCGCACTTCACTGCAAAATCAGCGCTTCATGGGGCTTTTTCCAAGGAGGCCCTCGGTGTCCACGCTATCCCTCCCTAGCTTGAGGGCCGAAGATTTTCGAGTCTTCTGGTCAAGGATTTGCAAGAGCGTGGCTTTCATACCGGTCGCCTCTTGCCAGGGCACGCTGGCTCGGTCTGCGCCAGCTTCTAACCAGCGCCAGCCGGCAAATGAAAAATGGCTCGCAGCCACTTGAAGCCACTGCGCCTTAGGGATCCCGCTCATTTGTCGAGCCAGCGACAGCTTAGATTGCAACAAGGCCGACCACTCAAACAAATCGGCAATTTTGGCGCGCGCGGGTTCGGGCTCAAGGTAGGCGCCACCCCAGGGCAGCTGAATGAACAAAGCGAGGCCCTCATGGACGATATAGAAGTGCACCGCCCAGCTGTTGATACCATGGCCAGCAAAACCGACAAGGGCATAAGGGGCTATTGCAGAATCACTTTCAAATTCTTTCAAATAATGACCGAACTCATACGGCGACGTATTCAGCATTTTGGTGGAAAACACTGCTGCGCCCTCTTGGCGCAGCAGTGTCACCAATGGCACCGGCATCGGTGGGAAAGGCAATTTCTCGATCTCGAACAAGGACTGTGCATTGGTAGGGGGCGTCGGGCTGACCATGGCTACTTTCTCTGTTTGATCTGTTTGCGGTCTGTACCCATCCAACCTGAAGAGGCCATGTTGCAAAGCTGCTTGAAAAACAGGGCTGCGGGGGCAAAAACTTTCGATATCACAGGAGACGGAAGCGGTTTACGCCTTACTGCCCCAACCTCAAAAAGACTCATTAACGCAGCATCTTCAGGTTACACGGGTATAAACCACCTGCAAAATTTTTACCACTGATCTAACCCAATACGTTTAAATTTCGGCGCAACAAGATTGGCGTCACATTGTGCGCAGCTGTTGCTGGGCGTCAAGGATTGCTTGACTTTCTCCAAGCCCCAATCTGCCTCGTCAATCAAGCAACCATCATCGACCAGTTGCAAAAGGATGGGCCTTAACAACCTCAAGGCGTTGGACCGATGTCTGGTACAAAACACATCTGCTGTCAGTCGAGGAGAGTGGTTTGAAAACACCCTTGAGCAGAGCACCGCTTTCATCGTTCACTTCTAGCGAAAACACGGTATTGAAGGCGCCTGCACACAACGGTTTGAGACCTGCAGGCTACTGCTCCGAAGCGCCTCTAACGACACAGCATCATCAGGTTGGAGGGTGTATCCCCAGTCAACCTGGTGATGCTGTGTCCCTGAGCCTTTAGGACAATTCGCACCCTACAAAGAACTCCCTAAAATCAAGCCATCATTCTCCGCTCTTAGGGCTCCAATATGGTTCCTCACTTCATCACCACCTTGACCGGCCCCATCAACGAACTTGAGCAGCGCATCTTGGAGTCTTTACCTGCCATTGAGCGCTGGTTTCGCCTTGAATGGATGGAGCACACTCCTCCTTTTTACAGCTCGGTTGACCTGCGCAATGCAGGTTTTAAGTTGGCGCCTGTTGACACCAACTTGTTTCCTGGTGGCTTTAACAATTTATCCAGCGACATGTTGCCCCTGGCAGTACAAGCTGCCATGGCCGCCATTGAGAAAATCTGCCCCGAAGCCAAGAACCTGCTGTTAATTCCAGAAAAACACACACGCAACCAGTTCTATCTAGCCAACGTGGCGCGCCTGATGCAAATTTTTCATCAGGCTGGCATGAATGTGCGCTTAGGCACACTGGATGACACCATCAAAGAGCCGACCGCAGTCACCCTGACCGATGGCGGCAGTGTCTTGCTAGAGCCATTAATCAAACGCCGCGGACGGGTAGGCTTGGCAGATTTCGACCCCTGCACCATTTTGCTGAACAACGATTTGTCAGCGGGGATACCCAGCGTGCTAGAGGGCTTGCACGAGCAGTACCTGCTGCCGCCTCTGCATGCTGGTTGGGTTGTTCGCCGCAAAACCAAACATTTTGCAGCCTACGATGAGGTGGCCAAAAAATTTGCCAAGCTCTTAAGCATGGATCCCTGGCTGATCAATCCCTATTTTCAACGTTGCGACCAAATTGACTTTTCCAGCGGCACGGGCACCGAGTGCCTGGTGAGCCAGGCTGATGTCTTGCTGACACAAATTCGCCGAAAGTACAAAGAGTACGGCGTCCATGAAAAACCATTCCTCATTGTCAAAGCAGATGCTGGAACCTACGGCATGGGCATCATGACTGTGCGCGACCCTCAAGACCTGGCCGATCTCAACCGCCGATCACGCAACAAAATGAGCGTGATCAAAGACGGCCAAGGGGTGAGCGAGGTAATTTTGCAAGAAGGGGTGCCGACTTTTGAACAAATCGACCAAGCGGTGGCCGAGCCTGTGGTCTACATGATTGATCGCTATGTGGTGGGCGGCTTTTACCGTGTCAACAGCGAGCGTGGCATCGACGAAAATCTCAATTCTCCTGGCGCTCGCTTTATCCCCATGGCCTCGGTCGAGCCCATGCTCTTACCCAAACCCGGCGCCCGGCCCGCAACTGCCGGGCCAAACCGGTTTTACATGTACGGCGTGATTGCAAGGCTGGCGATGCTCGCGGCCAGCTATGAACTAGAGGCCACCGACCCCAGCGCTGAAGCCAACGCTTGAACCCAATTGAATATTGAGCCTCAAGACGCCATGGAGGGCACGAAAAATCGCCCTCCAACCAGTCCCCCTATAGGCAAGAAACCCACGCCACCCGTGCCCCTCGTTTGACTTAAATCATCAAACGATACCACCCGTGTCATCAAATAATCGACTCCAGCCTCCTTAATTTGATCTGAAGTTAATTCATGAGGTGGAGTTTGGCTCCATCCATACCGATCTAAAGCCTGCCGAATACAATCGCGGTTGGGATCTTGATCAAAAATCAGGCATTGATTCGGCAATAGTTCTGGAACAGGATTTGATCGGGTAGAAACAGCAAGCACTAGGATGCTGTGATTTGAATTGACGCTACCATCAGATTCTCTGATGACGGGCTGGCTCACCTCAATGGCATATTGCGGCACTATGGGTTTTCTCAGATCACTGTCTAACGCCGTCACGGCCCTTCCCGCGCCCTGCACAACAAATGCCAATCGGCTATCTAGCAAGGCTGCCATAGCCTCAGGCGTGTCAATCTTGCGGCCACATTCAGCATTCTCGAAACCTTGAGGTGGCCGCCCGGTGATCGATACTTTAAAATGCATCAGCAATTGAAGCAGTTCTGCCATTTTCCCAAGCGCAGCACCCTGAAATCCTCCCTGCAACTGGCCACGCTGAGCCAACCCCTCGATAAAACCCAAAGATTGTGAAATCACCTCACCCGATGCATGCAAATAAACATTTTGCAATGCATTAATATGGCATTGCCCAGGGCTTTGAAATCGAGGCTGATCAACAATACTTAAACTCAATTTAGATATTTTTCCATCGCGCTTAATATTATCTAATACGGCTCGATCAACCAAACCATGACCTTTTTTGGGGTCGCTTGTCCACTCTGGGCATCGACTCAATTCAGTGTGGCTTTGACAAAACCTCTCTGTACCAAACTGTCTGCAGGCCAAAGCGCCCCTAAAATCTGGTCGACGCCCTCGAAGCTGATGATGCGAGCTCACCAGTGAGCCAGCAAGCCCAAGTGGCTCTCTGGCTCCTGCAGAGCCAAGTTGTTCGCTGGCAAACACCGGGGATTCATTCAGTTTAGAGCGCCCGACTTCACTGATTGTTGAACCCACAGAGCGCATATGTTGCAAAGCCCTGCCATTAACTTTCAAGAGGCTCATGACCATGACGTTCGGAAAAAGGAGAAACACAACAATACCGGGTATCGGCAGCCGTTGTCTACGTATCAAACCCGGAAAGTGCCAAATCGATCAAAACCGACGCGCAATGCCTACCGACACGCCCCAATTGGTTGTCCAAGTTGCCAGTGGGCTTTGCAACTGCGGACCCATGCGTCGCCAGGCTGAGACCTCGACAAAACCTAACCAATCAGGATGGATGTTCCTGCGCACCGACGACGTCACAGAAGCGTCCAACAAACCACCACCGGGTTGATAAACCGCCAAGCCGCTCAGGGCTGACTGCGTCTCAGACACACCAAAACGGGCTCGCTGATAACGTGCGTCAGCCGCAGAAAGCCCCATGCCAAGCACCCAGTGCATGTTAGGCCTCAATGGCGCCTCACGCGAGATCCCCGCATTGAACACTTGTCCGCCTCCACGACCCAAGAGATCCGTCGACCACCCCACACCCGCGCGCCAATAAGGCATCAGTTGATAAGTGCTAGCTGCACGCAAGCGCACTGTAGAGCGAACTCGGTCGTGGCCAGCCAGCGCAGGCAAATTTGTAACCCGAGACCCTGTGTCTAAACGCAATCCCAAGTTGAAACGCCAACGAGTATCACTGCCCAGATCAAGACCCAAGCCATTGAAAACATCGTCCGTGCGACGCACCGCAAAGAGACCTGTATTGGAGATGCTCACCCGTTTGTACCGCAAATAATATCCCGGGCGAACCACCAAACCTCGATCTTGCTGGTTGCCACTGACAACCGGCCCCAAAGCCCCCTCCCACCCAGCCAACAATGGATGAGAGCTGGGTGCATGTCCCGTCTGCGACTTAAACGCTGGATCAGAGGGCGCTTC
>JANMEO010000053.1:0-2167 GCA_031376995.1 Burkholderiales bacterium | reverse complement strand
ACTGAAAATGCGAGGACTTTTTACTCAGCGGCATTCTCCACTCACCCCCGGCGGGCGAAGTCTCGAAGACGCAAGCCCAGCACGAACAAAGTGCCTAGGTAAATCAACACGGCCACCGACATGCAAGCCGCAACCTGGGCGATGCGCCACAAGGCTTGCCCTTGAGCCACCCAATGAACAGCAGAGGCAGCCCAAGCCAAAAATAAAGTCATCAGCAAAGTCGCCGCGCCCACTCTCAATGCAAACTTCAACCAACCTGGGCGCGGGACATACATGCCGCGACGACGCAAGCCCACCAGCAGCCAAGTCGCATTCACACAAGCCCCCAAAGCAATCGATAAAGCCAAGCCAGCGTGACCCAGCCTTGGCACCAGCACCAGATTCAAGAGCTGAGTGAGGATCAACACCACGATACCGATCTTGACGGGTGTGCGCAAATCTTGCTGAGCATAAAAACCAGGGGCCAAGATTTTGATAGCCACCAGACCCAACAAGCCAACCCCATATCCCATGGTGGCATGCACTGTTTGCATCACATCTTGGGCCGTGAAAGCGCCGTAGTGATACAGGACCGATACCAGTGCATCTGGAAACACCAATAAAGCCACAGCGCAGGGCACAGCCATTAGCACCACCAGACGAAGACCCCAATCTAGCAAGCCCGAGTAGGTATCGCGGTCGCCGAGAGTCTGAGCGGCAGTCAGCTGGGGCAGCAGTACAACACCCAAAGCCACCCCCAGCATCGCGGTGGGAAACTCCATCAGCCGATCTGCGTAGGTCAGCCACGAAACGGCGCCCACGCCGACATGAGAGGCAATTTGGGTATTGATGAGCAGCGACAACTGAGCCACCGACACCCCCAACACTGCAGGCCCCATTTGTCGCAAAACGCGACGCACCCCTGGGTGCTGCCAGGCCTCACGCACCCGGCCTAAAGTCCAACCAATGCGCGGCAGGCATGCAATGCGATGCAAAGCAGGAATTTGAATTGCCAACTGCAACACCCCCCCGAGCATGACCCCAACAGCCAAGGCATAAATGGGCTCCCATCCATAGTGCTTGAACACTGGCGCCAAACCCCAAGCAGCTGCGATCGTGCACAAATTAAGCACCACCGGGGTGGCTGCAGGGACTGCAAATCGCTTCCAGGTGTTCAAAATACCGGAAGACAAGGCCACCATCGACATGAACCCGATGTAGGGAAACATCCAACGCGTCAACACAACGGCCGCATCAAAGCGCGACAAGCCTGAAGCCATGGCCCAGACCAGCCAAGGGGCAAGGCACACACCCACCACGCAAGTGATCAGCAAGACCCAAGCCAAAATGGTGGCCACCGCATGAATCAGCGCTCGAGTGGCCTCATCACCATCTCGGGCCCGGCATTGACCCAAAAGGGGTACAAATGCTTGCGAAAAAGCGCCCTCAGCAAACAAGCGCCGAAACAAATTGGGGATGCGAAAAGCGACATTGAAAGCGTCTGTCAAAGCGCTGGCGCCGAAACTCGCAGCGATCAACTGCTCACGGATCAGACCCGTGATGCGGGAAGCCAAGGTCAATAGCGAAACGAGGGACGCAGCACGCAGCAGATTCATAGGGGGCAGACCCCAATTGGCGCCCAGCGGACGCGGACTCGACATTGGGCGAGGAGGTAATCTTCTGATTATGGCCCCTCAAGGGGCTTATACCCATTCAACCTGAAGATGCCATGTTCAGTTGCGACGGGTATAAAAACCTTCTCATCAGCAAGACAGGGCTGCTACAATCCAGAACTTCGTTTATCAGTAGACCTATTCACGATCATGGCAACCATCAAGAAGAAAACCGTCCGCATTGCGTCGGGCCTGAAACGTGTTCGGCAAGACACTCAGCTTAATTTGGCGAACACAGCGTTGCGCACCCGTTTTCGCACCGTGGTGAAAAACGTTCAAAAGGCTGTGGTTGCTGGTGACAAAGACAAAGCAACAGAATTGTTTCGCATTGCTCAAAAAGTGATCGACTCTGTGGCTGATAAAGGGATTTTCCATAAGAACAAGGCTGCCCGTCACAAATGTCGCTTGGCTGCCAAGGTCAAGGCACTGACGCTCGCTCAAGTCGCCTGAGTTCAAACCAGTTGCCAGGCGTGCTCATCAACGCCCTCCAAAATAGCTCGCTGAGGCGAGCTTTT
>JANMEO010000008.1:0-2206 GCA_031376995.1 Burkholderiales bacterium | reverse complement strand
TCAAACTGAAACCCCCGTTTGAACCACGCGACTTTTTCAGCATGATCAACTTGGCGTCTATGGCCACCTGGGTTGCCTAATTGTTAACATGACCTAGCCAGCTTTGAGTCGCCGTACAACAGAGACGTTCTAAAGAAACATTTATGCCACTGATGCTCATCAGGTGGGCAACGCCCGTCAAGCGAAACACGTCCCAATCGACAGTTTCGATGGCCCCCTGGTCCCCCACCGCCAACGCCGTCAAAACACCCGCCGCACGGGCATCAAAGACCGTGGCCTCAATGCCATCGCGCACCCATTGACGCCAGCGGTGCAATCGGTGCCCGGCATCTGACTGCACCCGGTGCCCCGCACGCACGGTGCCCGTTGCACGCACGCCTTGCTCAAATAGGCTGAGCTCGCGATCAAACCCATGGGGATTGAACAGCCCGTGGGGCTTGCGCAAACGAACGGTCAATTGCCAACGCTCGCCCGCGCGCACCTTGGGCACTTGGGGCCCATTGGACGGCGTGGCACGGTTATCAGACCAGGGCGACCCCTGAAACCAACTCAAGGCCAGACGTCGAGGCATAGAGCGCTGCAACATGGGGGCCTTGGCGCTGACCGCACGCTGCAAAGCCACAAGGCTTTGCGCATCGACCTCGAGCACAAAGCGAAGGCCTTGGGGGTCATGCTGCGGCAAACCTGCCACCACCCCAGAGAGCACAATGTCTCGACCCTCTAATGCACTGGGCAAAGCCTGCGACAAACGCCAGTGTGCATGGCCGTTGGCCACCGACCACCCTGCCAACCCCCAAGCCAAACACCACAGCACGCGTCGCACAGCAACATGCCTTTGATGGCGCCACACCTGGGCCACACCCCACCAAGCCAACACCGCCAACACCACCGCACCATCGCTGAGCACCGTGCCCAGTTGTGAACGTTGAAGCTGCCAAGCCACGCCCAACAACCAAGCCCCCATGCAAGCCCCCCACCACACACCGATCCAGGGGTCAGCAGGCGCAGCCAACGAGGCCGCTTTGTCATGCGCCGGATCAAGCATGGCCCAGATGATCTCGATGAAAACTGAAGAGGGGCATCAAGGCTTGGAGTGATCGCATGCCACGAATTATTTGCTGCCCCCTGACATCTCCTCCCCTGCAAAACAGGCTCTAAACTATGTGATCCATTTTCTCCATGCAAGGGGCTGGCAATGACTTCGATCTCGATTTACGACCGCCTGCAGCAACTCGACATTCAACTGCCTTCAATGGCAACCCCTGCTGCGGCCTACGTGCCTTTTGTACAAACCGGCCACCTGGTATTTTTGTCGGGCCACATCGCCAAGCGCCATGGTCAGGCCTGGGTGGGCCAACTGGGCCGCGACATCGACACCGTCACAGGCCAGCAAGCAGCACGGGCCGTGGCCATCGACTTGCTGGGCACCCTACACGCTGCGGTCGGTGACCTGAATCGGGTGCGTCGCATTGTGAAAGTCATGAGCCTGGTCAACAGCACCCCTCACTTCACCGAGCAGCACCTGGTCACCAATGGCTGCTCTGACTTGCTCAGGTCTGTGTTTGGCGACAAGGGTGCCCATGCACGCAGCGCGTTTGGTGTGGCGCAAATCCCCATGGGGGCGTGTATTGAAATTGAACTCATTGCTGAGCTTGAACTCGCATCATGATGAAGATGATGATGCGAAACCCCACACTGTTGATCGGCATGCTCGTGCTCAACCTTGGCAGCCTAGCTGCAGGCTGGGTGTCTCAACACGTCTACGGCATGCAGCCCTGCCCTTGGTGCGTCTTGCAGCGCGCGGTGTTTGGCGCGCTGGCTGCAGTGGCCCTCTTGGGCCTGCTGGTCAAAGCCAAGCCCAAGGCGCTCATTGCCACCAGCGTGCTGGGCATCATGCTGGCCTTATTAGGGGCTGCTGCGGCCATTTGGCAGCACTTTGTGGCGGCGTCCCAGGTGTCATGCAACCTGACCCTGGCAGACAAAATTTTGAGCGCACTGTACTTGGATCAAGCCTGGCCGGGCATGTTTTCAGCCACGGCCAGCTGCGCCGAAGCCGCCGTTCTTTTATGGGGCCTACCTTTTGAATTTTGGAGCTTCGCTTTGTTCATGGTGTTGGCTGGGGTCTGGATGTGGATCGTCAAAACGCAGTGCCAGCCTGGCACTCGCCGGGTTTAAAGGGCGTATACCCCACGGAACTGAAGATGCT
>JANMEO010000269.1:0-19698 GCA_031376995.1 Burkholderiales bacterium | reverse complement strand
AAGGGCTACATCGCTGAATGGCTCACTGAATTTTGCAAAGAACGCAATGTTGACCTCATCACCAAGGCTCGGCGCAACATGAGGCCTCGTACGCACACACCTTTTGATGCTGCCCTCTTAAAGAAGCGATCTTTGGTTGAGACCGTCATTGATGAGCTCAAAAATCTCTGCCAAATCGAGCATACCCGCCATCGCTCACCGACCAACTTTGCCGTCAATCTCATGGGCGGGATCGTGGCTTACTGCCTTTTTCCAAACAAACCAACCTTGCCTTTGCGCCAGCCTCTTCCGCATGCTCTTAACCCGAACTGACGTTAAGTTACTGTTGCCCTGGCCGTCGATGGCCCAGATACCCTGGTGGTAAAAGCCGCCGGGCACTAGGTAGTTGCCAAAGACGACGCCCAGGTTGCTGCCCAGCACGGTAGCGTTGGGTATGAGTATCTTGAAGTTGCTAACCGTGTCCAGCGCCATCGCGGGAAGCAGGGTGATGGTGTCGTCGTGGGCAACAACCGTTGTGGCCGCAATGGGGTGGGTGGTGCGCGTGGGTTCAGGGGCGCCGGGATGGGCCAGCAGCCCTTCGTCGCGTGCAAAGCGATACAAGTCTTGAGGGGCTACAACCGACAGGGTGTGCATGCTGAGATTGTATTCTGCATGATCACCTTGGGGGTGTAAGCCAATACTGTGTAGCACCTTGCCTAGAGAAATGAGATCAGACAGTTTATACCCCTCGGAACTGAAGATGCTGGGTCGATGGGTCGTTTTGAGAATGGAGAGGCAAGGCGTAAAGCACAGCGATACCCTTTGGTGTCGCGAGCATTTACAACGCCGCAGATCTGTTTTCAAAACGGCTCAGCGATCCGGCATCTTCAGTTCCGAGGGGTATAGAGCCTGTTTTGTGACAGAGGAGGCTTCAAGGGTCGGCAAATAATTCAAGACATGCAAGCACGCCAGGCCTTGATGCCCCTTTTCAGTTTTTATCGAGATCATCTGGGCCATGCTTGATCAGGCACGTGATCAAGCGGCTACTTTGGCTGCGCCTGCAGACCCTTGGGTCGGCTTGTGGTGGGGGGCTTGCATGGGCGCTTGGTTGTTGGGCGTGGCTTGGCAGCTTCAGCGCTCACAACTGGGCTCGGTGCTTGGCGATGGGGCGGTGGGGGTGGCGGTGTTGGCTTGGGTCGTGGTGGCTCGGGTGGGGCGCTATCGTTGGCCTGTGGTGCTGCGGCGTGTGTTGTGGTGTTTGGCTTGGGGGCTGGCGGGGTGGGCCGTGGCCAATGGCCACGCCCACTGGCGGTTGTCGCAGGCTTTGCCCAGTGCCTTAGAGGGTCGCGACATTGAGCTCTCTGGGGTTGTGGCAGGGTTGCCGCAGCATGACCCTCAGGGTCTACGGTTTGTGCTTGAGGTGGATGCAAACAGTTTGGCGGCTTTGGAGCGCGTGGCCAGTGCCCTGGGCCCCCTGTCGCAGCGCTCAATGCCTCGCCGCCTGGCCTTGAGTTGGTTTCAGGGGTCGCCCTGGTCTGAGCCCCTCGCCACGCCCTCAACCAGGCCTCAAGTGCCCAAGGTGCGCGCAGGCGAGCGATGGCAATTGAGGGTTCGTTTGCGCCAGCCTCATGGCTTGTTCAATCCGCATGGGTTTGACCGCGAGCTCAGCCTGTTTGAGCAAGGCGTGCGCGCCACGGGCACCGTGCGTGCGGGGCATCTGGTGCAAACAGACGCAGGACCCCGACTGCAGCGTTGGCGTCAATGGGTGCGCGATGGTATTGAGGCCGCAGTGCCTGATGCCCATGCGGCGGGTGTGTTGACAGCCTTGGCGGTGGGCGATCAGGGGGCTATCGACACCGATGATTGGGAGGTTTTTCGCATCACTGGCGTTGCCCACCTGATGAGCATCAGTGGGCTGCATGTGACCATGTTTGCTTGGCTGGCGGCGGGGTGTTTGGGGCGGGTGTGGCGCTTGAGTTCTTTGGCCATGTACCAGTGGGCGACACCGTGGGTGGCGCGCTGGGGTGGGCTGTTGGCAGCCGGGGCTTACGCCGCTTTCTCTGGCTGGGGGGTGCCAGCACAACGCACGGTGTGGATGTTGACTGTGTTGACGGTGGTGGCCAGCAGTGGTCGGCGCTGGCCTTGGCCCTGGGTGCTGCTGGGCGCTGCTGTGGTTGTCACGGCCCTTGACCCCTGGGCATTGTTGCAGCCTGGGTTTTGGTTGTCGTTCATGGCGGTGGCCTTGTTGTTGATGAGTGCAGCCCCTGCAGGGACATCCATCAAGCCATCCAGGGTCGATAGGGGGGCAGGCATGGGGGCTACGATGCGTCAGGCCACAGGTTTTTTGACAAAGGCGGTGAGTGAGGGGGCTCGCACGCAGTGGCTGGTGACTTGGGGTTTGGCGCCTTTGAGTTTGGTTTGCTTTGGGCAGGTGTCGCTGGTGGGGTTGCTGGCCAACTTGGTGGCTATACCCTGCGTCACTTTGTTGATCACACCGCTGTCGTTGCTGGGGGTGCTGGCTTCTGAGTGTTGGCTGTGGGGGGCGTGGTGTGTGCAGCAGCTTCATCATTTTTTGGGCTTTTTGGCCACTTGGCCCGTTGTGGTGTGGGATGTGCCGGTGGCCCCCTGGTGGGCTCAGTGCTCAGGCTTGCTGGCGGGTGCTCTGTGGATGATGCGTTTGCCTGCGGTGATGCGTGCTTTGTCAGTGCCCTTGGTGTTGCCCTTGTTATGGCCGGTGCCACTGAGCCCGGGTTGGGGTGAGTTTGAGGTGCTGGCTGTGGATGTGGGGCAGGGCACTGCGGTGGGGGTGCAAACAGCCCACCATTGGTTGTTGTTTGACACGGGCCCCCGCTACAACACCGACAGTGATGCGGGGCAGAGGGTCTTGTTGCCCTTGATGCAAGCTTTGGGTTATCGGCGCATTGATCGATTGATGATCAGCCATCGCGACACCGACCACATTGGTGGTGCCACGGCCTTGCTGCAAGGGCGGCCGGTGAGCAGTTTGTGGAGTTCGATCGAGCCTGAGCATCCAGTTCAAAACCTGGCCAAAGAGCGGGGTGTTGCGGTACAGGCCTGTACGGCTGGGCAATCATGGCAGTGGGACGGGGTACAGTTTGATGTGCTGTACCCCAGGGCTGTAGATTATGCGGCTGCACTGCGCCCCAATGCCCTGTCATGCGTGTTGCGGGTGAGCGCCGGCGGGGCCAGCGTGCTGTTGACGGGCGATATTGAAAAAGCCCAAGAGGCCGCTTTGGTGGCTGAGCACCCAGCCGCTTTGGCCAGCACGGTCTTGATCGTGCCCCACCATGGCAGTCGCACCTCGTCAACTCCCAGTTTTTTGGCAGCGGTCAAGCCCGAGGTGGCCGTGGTTCAGGCAGGCTATCGCAATCGCTATGGCCACCCTGCGCCTGTGGTGATGCAGCGCTACGCCCGGCTGGGCGTGCTGGTGCACACCAGCGCTCAGTGTGGGGCTTGGCGCTGGCGCTCATCGATGCCGGCACGCCAAGGGCGCTGCGCTCGTGACGAGCGTCGCCGATATTGGCACTGGCGGCTTGAGTCAGATATGCTGGATGGTCGTTCTTTATCGGCATCCCCAGATATGCAAAGCCTACCTCATGATCACTGACCCTGTTAGTCCCCCACCTTCAATGTCGAGAGCCCTCCTGCGGGCTGTGACTGCCACCTGTGTGGGCTTAAGAGACGGCTTGCGGCCTCAATTGTTCATGTTGTCGGTGTGTGTGGCTTTAGCGGCTGGTGGTTTTTGGTTGCTGGTGTTTGCGCTTTGGCATGCTGAGATATGGCAATGGGCACAAGGGGTGGCGCACTGGTTTTTGGGGGACGCTGCGGTTGTCAGTGAGGGGGCTGGGGTGGGGGGTGTGAGTGTATTGGCCGCACTTTGGCATCAATCGATGCAAGCCCTGTCATGGGTGGTGACTTTGGTGATGGTTTTGGTTGGCTTGGGGTTGTTGATCATGCTCAGCATGCAGGTCATGCTGGAGTTGTTTTTGATGCCCAAGGTTCAGCGCCAGTGTTTGTTGCGCTACCCGAGTTTGAGTTCAGACGGTGAGCCCAGTTGGCGCTTCAACTTCGTGACTTCGCTCAAGCTTGTAGGCTGTTTGCTGCTGGGTTTGCCTTTGTGGTTGATCCCCATTTTGGGGCCCTTCATTTATATGGGATTGGCGGCCTACTTGAGCGTGCGCAGTCTGGTCAACGATGCCTTAGAAGGTGTGGCGACCCCTGAAGAGCGCCAGACTCTGGTCGGCGCTCATCGCTGGGCGATGCTGAGCTTGGGTTTGATGATGCAGCTGATGCTGATGATCCCTTTGTTGGGCTGGCTGATGGCTTCAGTGGTGGGCGCCAGCGTCTGTCATTTGTTCATGCCACCGCTGGTGGCATTGAGGGGGCGAGGGGATCGCGTTGAGCTTGCATGATCCTTGCAGAGTGCCACCCTATGGGTTGCCGTGAATACTCGGTTTTGGCTTTACCGATCAATCATCCCAGTGACCGTACGTTCAATGTAGTCTGATCCAGGGTTGGCGTTGTTGTTCGGGCAGCGGCCACCGCTGGGTATGTTGCAGGCGGTGGATGTGAGGCGGTATTGCAGGGCGCTGAGTGGTGGGCCGAGGTCGGTGCCCCCTGGGGTGCATGCCAGGGTGACGGTGTATGAGCTCAATGAGCCGGGCAGGGCGATGTTTTGGCTGGGTGTGCAGGGGGCGCTGCTTTGCATCATTTGGTAGCGACCCCACTCTAGGCCTGAGTGCGCCGCTTGCTCGACGCGGCTGAGGTGGGCCTCCATGGCATAGCCACTGCTCACGCTGCTGACCAAGCCCAGAAGATGTGCACTTAGCCCACTGAGCAAGACCAGTACGGCAATGACCAACAGGCTGGAGGCGCCTTGCATTTTGCGGGCCTGTGAGCGGTGCTTGCAGGCTGTGTTCATGGGTTTTCACTGACAGCAAAGCTGGCTTGCAGGTCGGCAACTTCAGTCGATGCAGGCTCACCCAGGGCTGGGCCCAGGCGCAACAACACGCTCACCAAGCCGCCTTGGCCGGTGGTCCCGGCCGCTTGATAGCTCAATGCATTCACGCAGCTTTGAACCCGGCGGGTGACAATGGCCGTGCTGGCGCCGCCAAAGGCGGCAGGCTGCACCGCCGTGATGGCATAGTTGGCATGGCGCATGAGCTGGCGGCTGGTCGGGTTGCACTCTAAGGTGACCGGGCCACTGACGATATAAAACAGCCGCTGCGGGGATGGGGTGGAGAAGTTGTGTGGCGCCAGATCAACCCGGCCGTTCGCCTGCGCTGTCAGGGCTCGCGAGCGTATGCCGGCCGCACCTGGCACATAAGGGCTGATCGCGCCGGTGGGGTTGATCACCAGCCAGTCATTGGTCCCCAGGGTTGGCGGCAAGGGCGTCCAGGGGCTGAGATTGGCCAGGCAGGTTTCAGGGCAGCCGGCCTCAAAGCTGTCGTTGGCCCCCGCTGTGCCACTGCAAGAGGTGGGGCACAAAGGGGCGCCAGGGGAGGGGTTAGATCGGTAACGCCCTGCGGCGCGCACTTCCAGATATTCGAGCAAAACGCGGGCGCCAACGGTGCGCACTCGTATGCTGCCTGGCAGGGCCAGGGCCAGATCGTCGCGCAGTTTGGCGTGGATGATGTCTAACTCTGTGCTCAGGGTGGCACGGCGGGTGGCATCCATCCAACCCTCAAGGGGCAGTTTGAGCAAGGGGACAGCTGCCATGCAAAGCAGGGCCATCAGTGTGATAGAGACGATCAACTCCACCAGCGTGAAGCCCCTCAAGCGCTGACGACGCGGCTTAGCGGCGATTTGGCGCATGGCGCACCCTGATGCTGTTGAGCACGGTATCAAAGAGGTTGGGGCAGCGAACCTGCACGCTGATGAGCAACGATTGGGGGCGGCCATAAGCATCTAAAGCTGTGATGCCTGGCAGGGCTTGGGGTGTCGTGTTCACCCGTGTGCTGCACCCTTGCAGTGGGCTGCCTGGGCCATTGAGGAGGTTACCGCTGAGGTCACAAAGCCCTGCTGGGCAACTGGGGCCAGGTTGAACCCAGTTGTTGTAGTCGTTGACGTTGTCGAAGCGGTTGGTGGCTGAGGTTCGGGTCTCAAAGGGTTCAGGGCCTAAGGCTTCAACGGTGGTGCTGCAACCTTGTGCGCCGAGATAGGCACCCAATGCGAGGGTGGCGTTGGCATCTTGTGGGTCACAGTAGGTAAAGGGCATCATGCGGACTTCGTTGATCAGCGCTTGAGCCACCGCCAGGGCTTGGCGCGCGCGCAGGATGTCGCTCGATTGAGCCGCCAGCCTTGTGAACAACACTGTCATGGCGCTGCCTACCAAGCCCAGCAACACAATCATCACCAGCAAGTCAATCAAGGTGAAGCCGATTTGCAGGCGGGCTCGCTCACGGCGGCTCGCCCAGCTCATGGTTGAATTCAAAGCGGCATCCCTGTTTCAGCTTGCACGCTCAGGCTCAAGCTGCCAATGCTGATGAACTGGGTCTGGTTGGGCACGGGCTGGCCGCGAGTGTTGAAGCGCAGGTCAGGGCCACTGAAGCTGCTGCGGCTGGGGGCCATGATTTCAAAGGGGCAGCCACCTCCCGGGGTGGCGCAGTTTCCACCCGGGGCGTTGACTGCGGTGCCAGCGCTGCATTGGCCCGCCACAACATAAACCAGCCTCACTCGGGTGGGAGTCAGCTGAGCGCACACCTCACGCTGTTGGGCAATGGCCAGCTGACGAGCGTGAACCAGCATGCCTCGCAATTGCGCTTGGGCGCCCCGCTCTTGCAGGGCGTTGTTGTCGACCAGCCTGGGCGCAGCCAGCGCTGTGAGTATCCCCAAAACACTGATCACCAGGATCAGCTCGAGCAGGGTGAAGCCCCGTACGCAGGCGTTCATGGAGAACTTGCCAGGTTGAACGATACCGCTCAGCAACCCAGGGTGTTCACGGCGCCGACCGCTGCTGAAATCCCCAACGCCGTGGGCGCTGTGTAGGTGAACGAGCAGGTGGCAGAGGCTGCGCCGCCAAGCACACTGATGGTCAACACCGCACCACCACCACCGCCACCACCAATCAAGCCGTAGCCCTCAGCGTTAAGTGTGGCTGCGGTCGGCAAACCAATGCCCTGAATCAAGCCTGCTGAGGCGATGATGCCAGCCAAGTCGGCGCTCGGGTAAAGCAGGGTCACGTTGATGGTGCCATTTTGTGTGCACAAGGTTCCGTTGCCTGCCGCGTTGATATTGGGAACCACGCCGTTGGCAGGGCAAGCGGGCTGCACCTGGCCTTGGCGCGCCACGGACGCACCATGCATCTGCGCCAAAGCTGAGGCCACGGCGCCGCGCGCGGCGCTTAATTTGGCGGCACGCGCATCACGTTGAAGGTTGGTGAAGCGGGGCAGTGCCACGGCCGCCAATATGCCCAAAATAATGATCACGACAATCAACTCGATCATCGTGAAGCCTTGGTGTATTCGCCGCATAGCAAGCTCCTGAGAAGGTGGGGTGATTTTGAGGGTCTACGTGTTATCGGATCTGGGGGCGCTAACTTGAGCGGTATCCACTTTTGCTGAATTCAATTGATCAAGAAAATGAGAACAAAATTTCACTTCATGGCGGCCTGGCCCAGATCCCACATGGGCAAAAACACGCCCAGTGCCAACACCAACACCATGCCAGCCAGCATGAAAATCAAAATGGGCTCAATGTGTTGCGACATGCTTTTGAGCTCGTACTCCATTTCGCGCTGGTACACGAGGCCGATTTCTTCCAGCATTTCGTCCAAAGTGCCTGACTCTTCACCCACCATGATCATTTGCAAAACGATGGGTGTGAAGATCTCTGCGCGCAAGCTAGCGGCCAGCACGCTTTCTCCACGTTCGATACCAGCCCCCATGCCTCGCAAGGCTTGTTCAATGTGGACGTTCTCTGTGACGTTGCCTGCCAGGTTCAAGCCTTCTAGCAGTGAGACGCCGCTACGCAGCACCAAAGCCAGGCTGCGACAGGCTCGCGCCAGCGCCCCCTTGCTCACCAATTCACCCACCACTGGCAAGCGCAGTTTGTTTCGGTCCCAAAACATAAGCCCCTCAGGGGTTGCCAGCACGCGCTGAACGACGATCACCAGGCCCACAGTGCCCACCAGAAAATAGGGCCAACCCGTGAGCAAAGCTTCAGAGCTGCCCAGCAAAATTCGGGTCATCAGCGGCAGTGCGGTGTGGAAGCTGGCAAAGACTTTGGCAAAGGCCGGGATCACGAAAATATTGATCACGATCAGCGCTGCCGCCATGGCCAGCAGCACAAACTTAGGGTAGCGCAGCGCAGCTTTGATTTGCTCGCGGATGGTGCGCTGAAAATCGATGTGGTCGTGCAGGGTGATGAACATGTGCGGCAGTTGACCGGTGGCTTCACCCACACGCACCATGGATACAAAAAATGGGCTGAAGACGTCGTCGCGGCGGTTCATGGCTTGCGATAAGTCCAGGCCTGAGTCAAGCGATTGGCGCACCTCGTGCAAAACATCTTTCATGCCTGGATGGTGAGATGATTCTTGCAAGCATTGCAGGGCTTGCAAGATCGGAACCCCAGCGCGCAGCAGTGAGTACATCTGGCGCGTGAACATCAACAGGTGCTGCTCGCGCACCAAGTGTTGGCCCCACATGCGCGAGAGCGTTTCGCTGGCTTGAATGGGTGCCACATGGGGCTCAATGACAATGGGAGTGACCCCCATGCTGACCAAGATGTCAGCCACTTGGCTGGGGTTCGCGCTCTCGAGCACGCCGCGCATGGGTTGCGAGGTGGTGTCGCGACCGTAGTAGGCGTATTGAGGCATCACCGGCTTGGTTTAAAACTGACTGCTGATGCGCATGGCTTCAGACAAAGTGGTGCGGCCTTCACGCACCAGGTTCATCGCGCTGCGCCGCAATGAAAACTCGGCAAAGGTGCGTCGCGCTTCTTGGCTGAAAGCCGAGGGGTTGTCTTGGTTGGCCAGGTGCATCAACTCCGGCGTCATTTCGAGCATTTCGTAAACCGCGACACGCCCCTTGTAGCCCGTCTCGTGGCAATGGCCACAACCCGTGCCGTGGAAGTAGGCGGTGGTGTCGCCAGGCAAGCCCCCCTCGCCACTGTCGAGCAGCCATTCGCGCTCGTGCGCCAGAGGGCTACGTTCGCTGCGGCAATGAAGGCAAATCTCTCGTGCCAAGCGTTGAGCAATCACCAGCCTCAGGCCCAGGGCCACCATGTACGCTGGGATGCCCATGTCACGCAGGCGCAGCGGCGTGCTGGGAGCATCGTTGGTGTGCAGGGTTGATAGCACCAAGTGGCCAGTGAGCGAGGCACGCAGGCCAATCTCTGCCGTCTCTAGGTCTCGCATCTCCCCCACCAGCAGCACGTCTGGGTCTTGGCGCAGGCATGAGCGCAAGATGCGTGAAAAGGTGAGGTCGACTTTGTCATTGACTTGCACTTGATTGAGCCCTGGTATGCGGTATTCGACCGGGTCTTCGACCGTGATAATTTTGGTATCTGGCTTGTTGAGCTCGGCCAGCGCGGCATAGAGGGTGGTGGTTTTTCCGCTGCCTGTTGGGCCGGTGACCAGCACCATGCCTGAGGTACCCGCCAAAGTGGCACGCAAGCGTTTGAGGATGGGTGGGGGGATGTGCAGTGCATCGAGCTGCATGCGCTCAGGGTGTTGCACCAGCAAGCGCATGACCACCGCTTCACCGTATTGGGTGGGCAGGGTTGAGATGCGCACATCGACCATGGTCGATCCCACCTTCATCCGAAAACGCCCATCTTGGGGCAAGCGTCGCTCTGAGATGTCCAGGGCTGACATCAGTTTGAGGCGCTGCACCACGGCGCTGGCAATGCGGCTGTCAGGGGTGCTTTGAATTTGCATGACACCGTCAATTCGAAAGCGAATTTGCAGCTTGCGCTCTTGGGGTTCTATGTGAATATCGGACACATCACGCGCCACAGCCGCCTGAAAAATAGACTGCAAAAGACGGACAATCGGGGCATCTTCAGCACTGGCCTCAGCGCCGTCTAAGGCTGACAAGCTCAACACCCCTTCACCCACATCAGCCACCACTTCTTTGGCCAGGCCGCTGATTTCTTCACCGCGCTGGTAGATGCGCTCAATTTTTGCCAGCAGGGCTTCTTCGGTCACCACCACCGGGTAGATGGTCGTTTGCAACGTGCGACCCAGTTGGTCGTAGGCCATCATGTCGGCGGGGTCGACCATGCCCACTTCCAGCCCGCCAGACAATGGGGCTAGCACCAGGGCTCTGAGGCGTCGCGCCATGCCCTCAGGCAGGCGACGAACCAAGTCTGGGTCAAGCTCGCGCTGAAACAAGTCGATGTAACTAATTTTCAGCTGGTCAGCGATGACCTCACAAATTTGAAGTTCGGTGACCAACTTCAAATCGGTCAGCACGCGGCCCAGCTTGCGACCTGTTTTGCGTTGCTGTTCCAGGGCCTCGCGCAGTTGGGTCGCATCGATCATGCCGCGCTTCAACATCACCTCGCCCAGACGAAATTTTTGGGGGTTGAACACCGCTGGCGCTGACGCTGGCTCTGGAGCTGGATTGATCATGGGCATCTACTCCAGCGCTTTGAGTCTTTGGGCCACGAAGGCCTTCAATTCAGGGTCACTAAGGCCCAAGGCTTGGGCGCGAGTGAATGCCTGCTGGGCTGGGCCACTTTGCGCCTGGCCCTCGAATGCAACGCCCAAGCCCAGCCACAAGGTGGCTTGATCAGGTTGCAATTTCAGGGCCGCCTCATAGGCGACAGCCGCTTGTTTGTAGTTGTGAAGCTGGCTCCACAGTCCCGCGCGCAATGATTCGGCCTCTAAGCTGTGCAGCTGACTTTGATCCAGCGTCTCCAGGGCAGCGTTTAAGGCACCCTGATGCGCTTGCAGCCTGGCGAGAAAGAAGCTCAGTGTTTGAGCCTGAGGGTCGAGCTTGAGGCCTTCGCGCAGCAGTTCGATCGCTTGCGCCGTGCGTGCGGTTTCGTGCAGCAGCATTGCGGCGAGGTGTCTGGCCAGGTGATGCGTGGGCTGGTGATGCAGTGCGTCTTGCGCCTGTGTCAAAGCCAGTATTGAGCGCCCGGTTTGAGCCGACTCAACCGCCTGGGCATAGAGGGCTTGGGCGTGTTGATCCGGGCTCATAGGGCTCAGTTTTTTCTCCACGCTGGCCAATTCCATTGCGGGTGTGGCGGCTGGGGGTGAGGCTGCTGTGGAGGGGTGGCCAGTGAACTGAGTGCCGGCGGCTGAAGCCACTGTGGCTTGGAGAGCCAGCTTGGTGCCTGTGCCTGTGGGCGTCTGCGTCTGCGTGGCATGGCTGCGCCGGGGTATGGCGGACTTGGGGCCTGCTGCCGGAGGGGGTAGCTCTTCAATCGAGCCTGCAGTTGTTGCGGGGATAGGGGGCGTTGCCGCGCTGGTGCTGAGGTGTGGGCCCGCCGTGTGTGCGGTGGGGGTCGAGCTCTTCGGCGCTACCGCGATCGTCGGCAGCTTTTGCCTTGCAGCGTCAATCGGTGTCAATTGGGCGGTGCTGGGTGCTTGACCCATCTCCAAAAGCCTAGACAGCCAAGGTCCCCCCACCAGCATCACGCCCAGAACGCCCACCAAAATCCCTGAGATGGGCAAGCGCCAAGGGTCATCGCCACGCCCGATAAAGGTTTGTCGGGGTTGCAGGGTCACCGAGGCGGGCTCTGCAAATAAATGCTCAATCTGTGCTTGGTGCCAGGGCCCTTGGCGCCAAGACTTGCTGGGCTGCAACTTGACTGCAGCCCCACGAGCGTCAAGATCTCGAAGTACTTGGTTGATGACGCTCATGAAGTGCTTTCGTGTGGAGGGCGCAGGCTGCTTTGCTGTGTTGCAGCAGGTGGGCGAAGGCGCTGCTCGGTGTCGCGCCAGGCGGTCAGGGCGTCACGCCAAACCACTTGGTGGCGCCCCTGCCCATAAGCCAGCATCAGGCATTTGTGGGCCAAAATATTGGCCTTGCGTGGCACACCACCACTGGCCCACCACAGCAGTTGGCGCGCTGTTGGGCTGAACACTTCATGGCCCCGCCACCCCGCAATACAAAGGCGGTGGCGCAAGTAATACATCAAATCATCCCGGCCAAGCGGCGCAAGGCGTGCCGTGAAAGACAGGCGACTGACCAGTGAGCGAAACCTGCGCCTTGCCAGCAAGAGATCGAGCTCAGGTTGCCCAAAAAGCACAATTTGCAGCAGTTTGCGCTTGCCTGTTTCTAAGTTCGACAGCAGCCGCAATGCCTCCAGGGTGTCTGGGGGCAGAGCTTGGGCTTCGTCAATGCAAAGCACCACGGGCTGCCCTTGTTGCGCCAGCATGAGCAAACCTTTTTGCACAGCGGCATACAAGGTGTGCTCCAGGTCTCGTCGCGGCAGCTGCAGCCCCAGCTCGGTGCCTAGGGCACGCAGCATGGCCGGGGCTGGCAACCTGGGCTGTGGCAGATACGCCGTGATTGCATGGCCCGCCAGAGTGTTGAGCAGTGTGCGGCAAAGCAGCGTCTTGCCCGTGCCCACTTCGCCCGTAACTTTGACAAATCCCTCCCCGGTGGCCAGCGCCATGCGCAGCGTGCTCAGGGCCTCTTCATGGGAGGGC
This sequence comes from Burkholderiales bacterium, assembly GCA_031376995.1. Lineage (GTDB taxonomy): Bacteria > Pseudomonadota > Gammaproteobacteria > Burkholderiales > Burkholderiaceae_C > CANHBY01. Next base: position 7,091 of record JANMEO010000269.1, on the reverse strand, counting down.
GAAAGGTAGGTGAACTCGACATCAGGGGTGATGCCAAAAGGCCATTCATTGAAGCCAAAGTGGTCAAGGTACATGGCTCAGCGTCCCATTGATGGCGTTGGCACACGCTCGCGCACGCGCGTGTCCATGTTGTGAATGCGATCTTGTGCGCTGGACAAGTCGGATTGCCACTGGGCATCACCCTTGATAACGGTGGGGCGTAGCAAAAAAACCAGCTCGCGTTTTTGCAACTGGCGGGCGTTTCGCTTGAAAAGCTGGCCAATCAAAGGGGCATCCCCTGCAAAGGGTACCCGCGCATCGTCTTCAGATTGCGTTTGCTGCATCAAACCGCCAATGGCCACCGTCACGCCATCGCGCACGCGCACCACGGTGTCTGTCTCGTTGATGTTGCTCGAAGCCAAGGGCAGGGTAAAGTTGCCTAAGGTCCCGAGGTTGACCACTTTGGCGCGCTCTGTCACCGTGCTGACCGAGGGTCGCACGTGCAACGTGACTTGGCCTTCTTCATCGATTTGTGGCGTGACATCCAGTGAGATGCCAGAGAAGAAGGGCTGCACGGTGATGGTGGGCGTGGTCACGGTGCCTGTGGCCGAGCTGGTGGTCGTGGTGGCAATGTTGGTGATGAAGAAGTCATCGGTGCCCACTCTCAACACGGCCTTTTGGTTGTTGATGGCCGCAACCCGGGGCGACGACAGCACATGCACCGAGCCCTGGGTTTCTAGAAAAGCCAGCAAACTGGTAAAGCTGTTGCTGGTGAACGCCAGCCCCAGCGTGTTGTTGACGCTGTTGGCCAAGGGGCTGGAAACCAGTTGCCCCAGCGTTGTTGGCGTAACGGCTGTGGGCGTTGTCGTGGTGTCTAACAGGGTGGTGAGTGAGCCGGTTTGCGTGCCAAAGGGTCGACCGATACTGCCTGGAACATTAATCCGGTTGGAGTCACTGCCCAGCGACCAGCGGTGATTGCCAGACTCGCTAAACTGCGCCCAGTTGATGCCCGATTCATAACCCTCTTTGAGGGCCACTTCAACAATTTTGGCTTCTAACATCACCTGGCGCTCGATCGACAGTTTGGCTGCTCGCAGGTATTGCTCGACCTCTCGCAACTCGCGAGGCAGCGCCCGCGCCACGATCACCCCAGAATGCCTTGATAAAACGACCTGACGGCCGCCCTCTGAGCCCACCAGGGCGGTCAATGCAGCTTCAAGTTCTTTCCAAAATTCAACATCATTGCTGGTGCTGACTTGACTGCCCTCGGGGCCACCACCACCACCGCTGGTACCACCACCACTGCCGCTGGGCTCTCCCCCTCCAGAAGCGGTGTGTGAATTGGATTGAATCGAGCCCGACACCACGCGGGTCTCACTGCGCCCCACTCGGCGTGAAGACGGATAGGCCAGCTGGAACATTTTGGTTTGAATGCCCGCTGCCTGCACATACACCTTGGTGCCTTCAATGCGGTATTCAAAGCCGTACAACTCTCTGAGTACATCCAAAGCCTCGTGCACAGTCACCTCTTTCAAAGACAGCGTGACCAAGCCCGATAAGTTGGCAGACAGCAGCATGCTGTAGCGTGATCCGGCCGCAATCGCTTGATACACCTGAGATGCGGGTGCGTTGGTCACAGCCAAGTCAAAGCGCTGCTCGGGCAACGTGGTTTGCAGCAAGGGCGTTTGCGACAGCGGCGGTAACAAGGCTCGACTCACGTGCTCGGGCACAGCCAGGGGCGGCTGCAAACGGGCTTTTTGCAATTCGCTTTCAATGGCCTGGTGGGTGGTGCCTGCTTTAGGGCCTGTCGCGCAGCCCGTCAAGCCCACCAGACTCAAAATCAGCGCCACCAAAGTTAACCGGGCCAGATGTGGCTGGCCGAGGCTATTGGGGGAGCGGGATGTGTTCATGGCGCTTTCACATTCACAGGTGGGGTGCGACGTATCCACCGAGCATCAGGGCTCAGCACCAAAATTTCACGCCGACCATTGGAATGGCGAAGGTGGACACCCTCTTGTGTGATGTCGACCAATTGCGCACCCTTTGTCGATTGCCCCACCTTGAGCCAGTTTCCATCGATCAGGGCCGCGCTGTGAGTGCCCAGCTTGAGGCCCAGCAGGCCCGTTGGCTTTTGGCCGAACTCGTTCATCGGCTTGCTGGGAACAGCTTGGCCTGTGGCATTGATCATTGGGGCTGAGGGCAGTTGTGCAGGGGTCAAAGGGATCAGGCTGGATGGCGCTTTAAAAGGGGCTGAAGCGCCAGCTGCCAACGCCACCCAAGTTGCACCACTGAGGCTGCACAGACCCCACCAAGCCAAGTTTTTGAGCCGCCTTGCGGGCTCACGCCACCTTAAAGTGAAAGCCATGATTTCTCCAATCCAATCGTGGCCCAATGAATGGTGGCCAGCACACTGCCATCGGGTCGGCCTTCTAACTTGAGACGCTCTAGGCGCAGGGGCTTGAGGGCGTCTTGCATCTGAGTTAAGGCTTGAGTGAGGCTGTTCACCTCGCCGTGAAGCTTGAGCACATAGCGATGGCGAAACAGCACTTGGGGCGAGGTGGCCTCGACTGATCCGTTGGGTGGGTGAGCCAGGCTCATCGCTTCGGCATCCAGTGCGCGCAGCGACACCACCTGCACGGGGCTGTCGTGCAAGGTTTTTGACAGCAAGAACGACAGTGACTCTCCACGTGTGCCCACCCAGTCTGCATTCACCCCCAGGGCACGCAGGGCGCTATTGGCAGCCTGAAGGCGCTGGGTCAGCACTTCTTCTTGACGTTGCTGGGCTTGGGCGCTGAGGAGACTTTGACGCTCGCTCTCTTGCACCGCTGTTGCGGCCATTTCAGCCAAGGCTAAGCGTTGGTTGTGCATCGGCATCACCACCAACAGCTCGACGCCAGCCAGCAAGCTCAGTGTGGCCCCAAGCACCAGCCAGCGTTCGCGTTGCGTCATGCGGTCAACGCGCGTCAAAAGCTGGCGCCAATTCGGGCTCAAGATCATTGCCCTCCCCTGGGACTGAACAAGCCATAGCGCACTGGTCTCTTGCGCCGCAAGGGGAACTCATAGGCCTTGTCAACTAGCCTATTCATCACCCGATCCCGAGGGCGTTCCAAGCAGGCGGGTTGCCAGCGTGAATGCAAAGTAAGCCGGCTGCGTGAGGGTGTTGGTTGGGGTTTCAACAGCTTGAGGCCAAGAGCCGTCAGCAGCTACGTTGTCGGGCAATCTTGCCTGCGGCTTTAGCTCAACCTTGGTAATGGGGGTTCCCTTGAGGGTCGGGTTGACTTCAAGTTGTTTTGAAAAAGTTGCCAGGGCTGGCCGCTCTAGCGTACCCCCTGAGATCAGCAGCGACTTGTCGCCCAGAACTTGCAGCTCAGTCAGCCATATGGTCGGTGGCAGGGCCTCAATCACAGCCTTCAGCACGGCCCCGGCATCATCTGGCAAATCGCCATTTTGTGCCAACGCTGAGCGCAAAGCCTCACCCCGAGTGACCTGCTCTTGCAGGCGCAATAAGTGTGGCGGCAATTGCTGGCCTGTTGAGGCATCAGTGTTTTCGGCCACCCCAGCTGCCTGAGCGCCTTGAGCCACAGGGCTGGATGCCAGGCTGCTGTGTTCGCGCGCCATCTGAACCTGCTCCATCGCTGCATGCACAGCCACTACCATCGTGCTGATGCCCATCAGCGTCAGCAAGTTGTTGCGTGTCAAGCGCTCTGGCTTTCGCAACAGGCTGGGATCAATCAGGTTCACTTGTTGAGGGTGAGTGGAGGGGGGGCTCATGCGCTGGCCTCGCTGCGCAGAGCGGCGCCCACCGCCAGGGTGTAGTCGACGCGCTCGCTCAGGTCGGCCACCTGTTCAGTGACTGACCAGTCCACCCAGTCTTTGAGCCTTAATTCTTGGATTGGAACCGTCACCAGGGGCTCCAATGCAGCACAGAGATCCTCGACCTGACAAGCCCCAGACACCCATAGGTTGGTAAAGTCAGCCACGTTGTATTGACGTGCAAAAGCATCTGCGCTGCGCTGAATTTCCAGCGCTAAGCGCTCGCTCAGGTCGAGCCGTTCATCTGAGTTGGCCCGATCCCACTGATTGGCATGGATGTCAAGTTGTCGAAAAGCACAAAGCTCACCTTGCCACAACATCAGCAGTCGCGTGGCCTGCAAACCAACATGCAGATACGCATGGGCAGTTTCTTGCCCCGCCAGCAGCGATACATTGCGCAGCGCCAGCTCGGGGATGTCAATGGAACTTAGCGGCTGACCTGCGTCTTGAAATCGCTGCATCCAGTGGGCCACGACGTCGCGTTTAGAGACCAAAGTCAACAATTTGGTGGCGGCCTCACCCAGGTTGGTAGCCGGAATTTCAATGCAGTCTAAAGCTGCATCTTCGGGTGGGAAGTCGATCAAATCCCTCAAGCGCCATCGCAAGGCCTCGCGGCGCTCATGCACGACCACCGGTGGAACATCCATCACGATCAACTGATAGTCTTGGGCTTGCAGCAATAAATTGGTACTGCCGCGTTGACTGCGGGGCAATTTTTGGAGCCACTGTAGCAATTGGGCCGTGGCACTTTCGCCCTGAAAAACGCTGCAGGCTTGAACACAAGGTTTGCGCTTGGCATCGCCAGGCACAACGATAATGGCGGTGGTTGTGTCAGCGCTCATGTGCACGCCTAACCCATTGCTTTGGCGTTTAGCCGCAGGCACCCGCGCAACACCCTGAAACCAAGCTGAAAACGGTCGCACCTCACACCCCTTGCATCTTTACGATTGCAGTTTATGCAGGAGGTGGACAAGGGAACGTTTGAAATACAAGGCCTTGCGGGGCCAGTTTTGACGACGCAGCATCTTCAGTTCCGTGGGGCAAACAACCATTGCCTTGAGGCAACTTCTACGAATTCAGCCATTTGCTTCATGCGATGGCCCTGCCAGCTCGATGGCCCCAAAGGCCAAGCTCTGTTCGCTGCCAATCAGTCCAACTCACTCGCCATCAAGGCTTCTTTTGATGATGTTGCTAAAGCGCCCGCCGAATTGAGAATTGCTGGACTATCCCCTGCTATTTCTGCATTTATAGCCTGGAAGCTCGCTCCATGATGTCGTTTACTGATCGTGACTTCTTTGCCAAAACCCCTTTACAAATGGCCCCCCTCATGCGTGCATCATTCCAAGAATCTCGCCTTACCCACAAGCATTGTTTGCTCACTTCTGTGGCCGTCGCCTTGGTATTTTTGGTGGTGGGTTGTGGTGGCAGCACGACTGACACCACAGGTACGACGTCATCAATCACGCTGACGGTGGCGGATACGTTTCCATCGGGCTTGTCTGTGGGGGTGCCCACCGAAGTGAACAACTCAACGACGGTGGCAACCCTACCATTTGATGGCATGCGTTTTGCTAGCGATTGGGGGCGAGCCACTGCGCAGGCTTTGCGCCAAGGAGACCTTACGCAGATGTTGCGTTGGGTCACTGTGGCCTTGCCTATTGGTCGTGCCGATGCGGCTCCCGCTCAGCTTGATTTGAAAGCTCAGGCCGCAGTGATCGAGAAGGTTCTGTCGGGTGATTCGGCCGTGTCACTGGACATATTGCTGGATGTGAATCAGTTGTTCACGTCCAGCAATAACGCCACCTGTTATGGCCCAACGATGCCCTATGCCAGTCATGAGAATGCAGGCGGCGGATCGGCGTCAGGGACCTTGCCCAGTGGCGATCTGGGCTTGTGGAGTGAAAATGAGGGCGCGACCACCACCCCTTGCATCGTCGCTCAGCTTACGCAGCGTGTTGCCGGTGTGAAGGGCCGCACCAAGCAGGGTTTGATGATGATGGCTGCGATGCGGCGTGTGGTGGCTGCTAACAGTTTGGTCTTGCCAACGGCGGGCAATAGTTTGGACCTCAAGCTGGCTTTGCAGACGCGTTTTAACTTGCTGGCAGCATTCACAGGGGTGACTGTGGATGCTGCCAGCATCGCCCTGGACAGCACGGGTGTCACCTACACCTATCGTCTTGTGCTGAGTCTGGGCAGCGGCGCTTTGGCCAGAACGGGTGAGGTCATTCTCAAGCACACGCCAGGCGCTGTGGCGACCGAGTACAGCGGGGTCATGCAGGTGGCAGGGTTTTCATTGACCAGTGACGCAGCGTTTGGTTGTTCGGATTACACCCGCAGCGGCAATTATGAGGTTGCACAGATCAATACTTTGAAGTACAGACGAGATGGCAATAACGTGACCTTTGGTAGCCGTGATGGCGGCTTCTGCGGGGCACCCGCCACCAGCTCAGTAAATTTTGGCGCTGATGTGGCCACCTTCACGAGTGATGGACAGCTTGATCCCACGGTGAAGATCACCGGTGGTGGCATGACCCCAGCGCGTGGCAGCACGCTGGGTTGGCGTGGCAATTTCACCCGCTTTGCGGGTGACTATGACAAGGACACAGTGGATGGCAGTTTCTTGTATGCTTGGCAGGCTGGCACGGGTGACAGTCACTCCCGTGCACTGGCAGCTAAGGCCAGCTACAACACAGCCACTGAGGTGCGCTCTTTGAATGGGTACTTTGCGTTTGCAGATGACATCAGCACCACCACGGGTGGTTTGTTGGGCATGATTTGCAATTGGGCTGGACCTGGTAATAGCCATACGCCTTCAAGCAATTTCCAGTCGCAAACTGCGACGCTCACATCAGGCGCCTCAACTTACGTGATTGCCACGCCGTCGGACAGCAAAATCACCTACGCGCCAACCAATAGTTGCATCTCGACCACGACTGAGTTTGATGTCGATGCCAATGGCACGCTGGCCAGCAATGAAGGGGTCGGGACGTCCCCGAATTTGGATGTGCCATCCGGTTCACTCACCGTGCAGCAGGAGGTGGTGTCTCGTGGGTTCAGTCTCCCTTCGCTTTTTTGAGTTGATAACTAGGGGCTGTTCGGAAAATAAATCGGAGAAAATTGGCGGATTTTGAGACTGCAGATGCAAGAACGCCATGCCCTGAGTGACGAGCAGTGGGAGAGGTTGTCCGGGCTGATACCAAGAGGAGGTCGGGGGCGACCCGGGGCAAGTGAGAGGCGGTTTTTAGATGCGTTGATGTGGATCGCAACGACGGGTTCGCCATGGCGGGATTTGCCAAGTG
>JANMEO010000234.1:0-23792 GCA_031376995.1 Burkholderiales bacterium | reverse complement strand
AGCCAAGTTATTCCGGGCCAGATCCTTAGTTGTCACCGGGCCAGTCCTCGACTCTACTTAATCATTTGCCCAAGGCTCTCAGCGCAAGTTTGATGCCCTCACTCACGCTGGCGTCTGAGGGCAGGGCCTTCAGTGCGGTGTTGGCGTCGCGGTCGTTATAGCCTAGCGCCAACAGCGCTTGAACGATATCTCGTTGTGCGTCATTGATGCTTGGGGTGTGTGCTGACGTCAGGGGGTTGCTGAGCTTGTCTTTCAATTCCAGCAGCAAGCGTTCAGCGGTTTTTTTGCCGATACCCGGCACTTTCACAAGTCGAGCGCTGTCTTGCTCAGTGACGGCAATCACTAATTCGTTCACGCTTAAACCTGACAAAATCGACAGCGCTGAGCGCGGTCCGACCCCCGAGATCTTGATCAGCGTGCGAAAGGTGTCCCGCTCTGGCGAGCTTAAAAATCCGAACAACACGTGAGCATCTTCACGCACCACGTGGTGGGTCAGTAAACTAACCCTCTCGCCGACCTCTGGAAGGTTGTAAAAGCTGCTCATTGGTACATCGATTTCGTAGCCAATGCCATTCACATCGATCAGCAACTGAGGCGGTGATTTGTTGGCCAAGAGGCCTGAGATTCGTCCAATCATCCTAGTGTCGTGTCAAGTTGCAAGTGTCGGTATATCACGCCGCCTTCGGCCTGCAGCGCAAGGCGAAGAGGAGTCATAGCGGTGGCTTTGGCGACGATGAGCAACGCCGCGATGCAGGTCGAGGGCAAGTGAGATACCGACACTTGTGACTTGACACGACACTAGGGCCTGTTCGTAAGTCGCCGCCGGCCATCATCGGTCTCTGGAAGCGATCTGCGACGTTGAAAAGGCTTTTGATACCTCAAAGGGATCGCTGTTCGGCTCCAGCATCCTCATTGCCCAAACGACCCATCGACCCAGCATCTTCAGTTCCGATGGGTATAAGTCCGAAACAAGCCCAGGCGTTGGGCCTCGAGAGCGGCTTCAGCGCGTGAGTTGACGTTCAATTTGCGGTAGATCTGCTTGACGTAGTCTGCAATAGTGTGGCGGGATAAATTCAGCTGAACGCCGATCTCCGGCAAGGTAAAACCCTTGGCTACTCTGAGCAGCACCTCGTTTTCACGGTCTGACAAGGCAATGTGAGTCAGCTCTTTGGTTTTGGCTTGGGGCTTGCTTTGGGCCGCAAAGAATGAAATCACGCGTCGGGCAATCGAAGGAGACAAAGGGGGCTCACCTTGACTCATGCGCTTAAGTTGCTCAGCGATGAGTTCCCTGGCTTGCTCTTTGAGCAAATAACCAAAAGCACCTGCTTGCAACGCGGGAAAAAGATGCTCATCACCATCATGGATAGTCACGACCACCGATTGTGCTTCTGGCTGCGTCTCTCGCAGCGCCTCCACCACATCGACCCCGGAACCATCGGGCAATCCCAGGTCAATCAGGGCCAAGTTGAATTTTTCATCGCGCACCAGCCTCAAAGCATCTTGCACCCGAGCTGACTCTGAAACGCTTGCGTTGGGAAACACTTGCTGGATCAAAACTTTGAGCCAGCTGCGAATTTCGGGCAGGTCTTCTAGGAGCAAGATGTGGGTCATTGGATCGTCTAAAACTCAAGTTTGAAGAGGATGCGGTGCGCGAAACGGTGACAACACAAGATGATATCCATGGTAACCGGGCTGAGGCGTTTGCCCAAGGCAGTTATACCCATCCAATCGCTTAAAGACCGCTCTCGAATGGAATCGTGAGTTTGATCACAGTCCCAAAGCCTGGCGCTGACTCGACCAAGCACTGACCGTTGAGTTGCTTGGCGCGGTGCTTCATGCTTGCCATGCCATGGCCTCGGTCCAACTTGGTTTCACTTTCAAGCCGGATGCCTGTCCCATTGTCTTGTATTGAAATGCTGAACTCATGTTCATCAAAGATGCAACCGATGGTGCAGATTGAGGCTTCACTGTGTTTGATCACGTTGCTCACCGACTCGCGCAAAACACGGGTGGTTTGTACATACATGCGGGCGGTGAGGGATTGGTCGGTTTCATCGCTGGGGTGGCGCCAGTCGGCCTCAATGCCCGCCTGCCCCAGCCGCAGCACCACTTCTGCTCGCCAGTCGGCCAGCGCATCCATCAGCCGCATCGGCCGTCCAGTGAGGCCTTTAACGGACAGACGCATTTCCTCAAGGGCCTCTCGAGCCAGAGATGAGATACGCTCGCTCTCGCTGGTATGAACGATGGTGAGCAGTTTGGCGCCCAGGTCATCATGTAAATCACTGGCAATGCGTTTTCGCTCGGCCTCGGTGACTTGTTCAACGCGAGTGTCAGCCATTTGCAAATAATTTTGCTCCATTTCGGCAGCGCGGTTTTGAGCCTCTTGTTCGCTTTGATGATGCGCCATCTCTGCGGCTTTCAGCGCTCGGGTTAACGCCAGCAGTAGCATGAGAAATAAAGTCATTAACAATACACCCGGGGCTAAGCCAATCAGATACAGAGACGGCCTCATTGGCGTCAGGCTGTACTGGGTATGCAGTTCAACCCCCATGACCGTTGCGCCCAAAGGCAGCAGCACCAGCATGGACCAAAAATCGCTCCGTCGACTGTGATACAGCCGCCATAATTGAATGCCCATGGCTGCAACAATCTCTGCAACCATCAGGGTGTACCAAGCTCGTGCTGCAATAAACAGATGGTTGGGGCTGGCCAGGGCGAGTGTGGCTGGAGCAATCAAGCATTGAGTCAACAAGAGTGCCTCGATGAGTCGCGAGTGCATGCCGCTGTAGCTCAATAAAAATTGCACTGCAAAGGCACCCACCACAGGGCTCGCTGCCGCCAACAACAGCTCATAGCGGCTCAGCTCTAAGGGGGGGCTGTGCCAAGCCAAGGCCGCAGCCACCAGCGCCCACGACACGCTCAAAAGGCCGAAGTAAAGCAGTGGAGCTTCACGCCGCCCCAAAATACCCAAAACAATCAATAACGTTCCCAATGCCGCAACAATCATGCTGCTGGCACGTTCCCAGCTTGTGCCCCAAAAGCGTTTCGATTGGTGAATTGATGCGAGCTCATCAGGCGTGCCTAGCTGCAAGCGCGATAGCCCCGCCGAGCGTTGACGGCTGGAAACACTGGCCAGCCGGGTCCCTTTGACTTTAATGTCGAGCAGATTATTCTGAGCCTTGAGCATGAATGAGGGCAGCGTCATGAACTGCGAGGCATGGCAGTTGCGCGTGACGGGCTCTTCCATGCGCCCACCTGTGTGAATTAATTGTCCGTTGAGCATCACTTCGAGGTTGGTGCAGGCTCGTTCGATATAAATCGCCAACAGCTCATCGGGTGCTGTGTGGATCGGGCGATCTAGTTTGATGCGATACCAAACCGTACCACTGTATTCAGGGCGGCTCAAGGCCCAGTCATCGGGCAACTGGACGGTTTGTGACGGCAAGTCTTGCGGAAACTGTTCAGCGTTGCTTTGCACGGTTTGGGCTTGGGTCAGCTCTATGGGCTTGATAGCCCAAGCCGGCGCACCCCACAAGGCCAAGCAAAGCCACATCACGATCATCCAAGGGCGCAACGCTGTCAAGTTGCCGCGAGTGAGCACAGGGGGGGCTGGCCGAGCCGTATATCCGTTAGATCTGAAGATGCTGCGTTGGCAAAGGGCCTGAAGGGATGAGCTGCAAGGCGAAAACCTCTGCGATACCCTTTGGTATCGTGGGCATTTGCAACGCCGCAAATCGCCCTTTAGGCCCTTTGCCAACACAGCATCTTCAGTACCGAGGGGTATATCCATAAGAGGCGATTGTGCAGGACAGCGCTTTGACCGAATCGTGGTGAATTGCACGAGACGCAGCGCCCGATGCGGTATTTGCCTCTCAAAACTGAAGATGCCGTGTTGTGAAGTGGGTTGAAAAGCAGGCGCTCTCAGCCGGACTAGAACGTGATTTGATTCAAGGTTGCGGCTTCTTCTGCCAAAGTGTATGTGCTTCGCTAGGGCCATGTGGCTTGAGCACTGATCGCACGCGGTATCCAATATGCCTGTGTGCGGTCAGTGCACTCGCTTTTTATCATTTCACGAACCATCCATCATGAATTCCAACTCAGTGAAATCCACGGCATCTTCATCCATCCGAACCTGGCCTGAGCCCTCTGGGCGCCATGGCGAAGTTCACCGCAGCGACCGAATTCGCTGGCTTCGCGCCTCGGTATTGGGCGCTAACGATGGCATCGTCTCAACTGCCAGTTTGATTTTGGGCGTGGTGGCTGCAGGCTCTGATCATCGCTCGATTGTGCTTACCAGCGTGGCGGGGCTGATCGCAGGGGCGATGTCTATGGCGGCAGGCGAATATGTCTCAGTGAACTCGCAGCGTGACACTGAGCATGCAGATTTGGCACGTGAGTTTGTCGAGCTCAGAGATGACGTCGAAGGTGAGCACCAAGAGCTTGCGCGCATTTATATGGGCCGAGGGCTCGAAGCAGACCTGGCCCAACAAGTGGCTGTTGCGTTGATGGCACACGATGCGCTAGCCGCCCATGCGCGCGACGAACTGGGTCTGTCTGAGGTCAGTGCTGCACGGCCTTTGCAGGCCGCGTGGGCATCGGCTGCAAGCTTTGCGGTGGGTGCGCTACTGCCGATTGTGGCGCTTGTCTTCACCCCGCATGACAGCCTCATCGCCTCCATCAGCGCCTCTTCGCTGGTGTTCTTGGCGGGGCTGGGGGCACTTTCAGCCAAGGTGGGGGGGGCCCCGATGGCACGTGGCGCTTGGCGGGTGACGTTTTGGGGGGCATTGGCGATGTTGGTGACCTCAGGCGCCGGCGCTTTATTTGGTGTGCTGGCCTGAGCTCGGCTGTTCGCCCACCCGCTTGCCCCTATTGTTCGCTGACGAACAGACTCAGCCAAAGCAAGCCTCTACAACTCTTACTCGTATCCCCCGTATTTCCCTTATCACTCGTGTCTGCCTTTGCCATTGATGCTCGGTGGTGCCAACTTCTTTAAGGACTTCGATCATGAACATGATTTCGCTTCGGAAAAATGCGGTCGTGCCAACGTTTGCCGCGTTGACCGCGATCGCCGTGGCTGCCATAACGCCCATTGCTTTGGCACAAGTCGCTGGAGAGACCACGCAAGTCAACACCACTGTCTCCGAGTCAACGCATACCGCCATGGGCTGGAGCGTCAAGAAAACGCTGATGGGGAAAAACATCTACAACGATCTCGGCCAGAAAGTGGGCGAAGTTGAAGATTTGATCATCGCGCCTGATCGCAACGTTTCTTACGTGATCGTGGGCGCAGGTGGCTTCATCGGTATTGGTCGCCACGATGTGGCGATTTCGGTATCACAGATTCAAAACAAGGCCGGCAAGTTGGTGATGGCAGGTGCCACCAAGGACACTGTCAAGTTAATGCCTGCGTTCACCTATGCCAGCAATAACCCCCAGCGCGATCAATTTTTAGCTTCTGCTGACCAAGACATCGCCAAAGGCAAAGCCAAAGTTGTGGATTTGCAAAGGGATGCGGCCAACGCCAGCCAAGAGCTCAAAGCCGGCATCATTGAGCGCATGAACAGGCTCGATGTTGATGTGAAGGCAGCCCAAGCCAGGCTGGATGAGATGCGGCGCGCTGACGTGACGCGCTGGAGGTCTTTTGAGGCTGGAGTGAGTGCAGCCACAGACCGGTTGCGCAAGTCCATCGCCACCGCTGCAGCCTGATCCTCAGTAGGTCAAAAGTTCAACGGCTCAAAGTTCCAATCTGGGTCGACCCTTACAAACTACCGGGAGTTTTGCCATGCTGTACACAATTGCTGTTGTTTTGCTGGTTCTTTGGGTTTTGGGTTTAGTGACCTCCACCACGATGGGTGGGTTTATCCACATCCTAGTGGCTGTGGCACTCGTGATGGTGTTGGTCAATGTCATTTCCGGCCGGCGCAGGCTCTAAGAATGAGCTGTTGGCCCCGATCTGAACTTTTCTTAGGAGACCCCTATGTTCAAGCCCCCTTCGCGGGCCTGCTCAAGCATGGCACGTCACTGTGCCATGCGTTGCTTGGCGGCCTGCTTGATAGGTTGCGCTGCGGCCTGCTCGACACCGCAGCCGCCCAATGAGCAAATGCGCTCTGCCGCTGCGGTCGTTTCACATGCTGCGGGCTCTGGCGGCAACGAGTTTGCCCCACAAGAAATGCAGTCTGCGCGCAACAAACTCGAACGTGCCAACGTTGCGATTTTGAGCAAAGATTATCCGTTGGCGCTGGCCCTATCGCGTGAAGCGCAAGTCGATGCTCGGCTGGCCGAGGCCAAGGCAGAGTCGTCCAAAGCACGGCGGGTGGCTGAGGCAACCCAAGAAAGCAATCGTGTTTTGCGCGAAGAAATTCAGCGCAAGACACCTTGACACTGACCCACAGGACATCCTCATGACCCCACCTCTTTTCGTACCAACGGCCCTTGTGGCTGTGTCGTTGTTGGTTGGATGTAACGCTGTCCCTCTATCGAATGTCCAACTCGAGCGTGCGCGCACCGACTACCTTGCGGCGCAAAGTGATCCATCCACACGCGAGCGTGCACAGACCGAGCTGCGGGCAGCCAGCCAAGCCTTGCAGCAGGCTGATGAGTCTTGGGCCCGCCGAGACAGCGACACTGAGGTCGAACACTGGTCCTACCTCACCAGTCAGCAGGTGGCGATAGCCCGAGAAGTGGCGCAGCGAAGCTCGGCTGAGCAGGCCGCTAAAGAGGCGCTGCTGATGCGCGACCAGGTGCGCCTTAGCGCGCGCACTGCAGAGGCTGACGCCGCCCAGCGTGACTTACTGACGGCCCAACAACAAGCAACGGCTTCCCAGCAGGTCGCTCAGGCTTCACAACGCCAAAGTGATGATGCACAAGCCCAAACTAACGACCTCAAAGCCGAGCTTCGCGACTTGAATGCGCGCGAGACTGAGCGAGGCTTGGTTGTGACGATTGGCGATGTTTTGTTTGAGAGCGATTCATCGATTTTGCGCGATGAGGGGCTGCGCAGCGTTGAAAAATTGGCCAACTTCATGAGCCATGATTTACAGCGCAGCGCTGTCATCGAGGGCTACACCGACAGCACAGGCAGCCCCAGCCACAATCAGGCCTTGTCGGTCAGGCGTTCAGACGCAGTGCGCAACGCCATTGTCAAGTACGGGGTAGACCGTTCACGCTTGGGCGCCCAAGGCTACGGAGAAACCAACCCAGTGGCCAGCAATGACAGCGCCAGCGGGCGCCAGATGAACCGACGTGTTGAAATCGTTTTGTCTCATGCTGCTGGGGCTTTAGTGATTCGCTAGTGCTGGCTCCAGGCATTTCAACCCCGACCCTTGCAAGACCCGCTGAGGTCTGACAACCTAATGAGACTTTGGGTTCAAAGAACACAATTTATGCTAAAATCTGCGGCTTGAGTTAAAAAATCGGGCATTTAATTTTCAATGCTTCTTTGCTCTAAGCCTGCATACGCAAAGTGTGTGTTGTTCAGGCAAAGCTTAAATTGGAGTGGTAGTTCAGTTGGTTAGAATACCGGCCTGTCACGCCGGGGGTCGCGGGTTCGAGTCCCGTCCACTCCGCCAAAATTGGAAAAGCCTTGCAGATCAACGATCTGCAAGGCTTTTTTCTTGGTGCGCCCGCAGTTGGTGATCCATCGAGGTGGTCCATTCCTCCTCAATAATGCGTATTCCAACTCACATTCAGCGGTCGCGTCACGGCATCTACTTCTTTCGCATGGTCGTGCCCAAGGCCCTACGGGAGACATCCGATGGTCAGACGGAAATCAAGCGGTTGCTGCACACGCGCAATTTGCGTGAAGCCATGCGAATGGCGCGCCCACTTAGCTTGCAAGCTTACGAACTGTTTGCCCACTTGGAGGCAGGTGTGAGTAGGTCAGAGCCCAGCGTGGCCGACATTCTGGCCAACGACAAGGCAGGCAGGCTGCGCGAGCTGCGAGCTATCAAGACCATCACGCTGCCTGATGGCACCAAGCACAGCTACGACATTCAGACAGACAGCAACGACCCGGCAGAAATCGCGGCGTTTGAGCGGCAGGTGGAGCGAGAACGTGCCGATCTGCGCGAGGCGGAGGCCCGTTACCGCGAAAAGCCTGTCGAGCTTCCGCAGGGCATGCAGGACTTCCAGCAGAAGCAGTCTGTCGAAATGGCAGAGTTCAAGGCTACGCTATACCCATCGGAACTGAAGATGCCGAGTTGCTGGGCCGTTTGGGAAACGGGTCTGCGGCGTTGCAAATCCTCGCCCTATCAACGGATAGGGCTGCGGTTTGCGCCTTGCCCCCCCATTCCCCAAACAACCCATCAACCCAGCATCTTCAGTTCCGAGGGGTATAGATCACCCCGGGCAGTCATATGACATGACCCCGAGGTCGATTCCAGAGCTTGGGGAAAAAGGAACCACCAAGCTGGTTTACGACGGCCTCGATTTGAGCGGCGTCACCTACAAGCGAGGCCAGTTTAATGCGTCAAACAGGCATGAACAAAAAAAGACGGTAAAGCGCGAAGCCCAGGTCGCAGCCCGCAAGGCCAAGAAAGCGGAGGCCGCCGCAGCCGCCAAGAAAGCGGGAGGGGTTGCCAAAGCTAAGACCAATGCCTCCCAACCCATACGCATTTAACCGACGCTTTGATGAGTTCCGTAAAGGCGAATCATAGGATGTGTCGCAGTGCCTTCCATGTGGATAATGCGGCTTGGCATCGGTCGGCTGTGTCCGGAGCACAGGAGCAACAAACACATGACACTCAGAGCTGTCGAGCTTTTCGCGGGCGCTGGCGGGCTGGCCATGGGCGTGAGCCTCGCCGGATTCAAGTCCTTGGCCGTCGTCGAATGGGACAAGTGGGCCTGCGATAGCGTTAGGCAGAACCAACTTCGGGGCTTTCCCTTGGTGGGCGACTGGCCCTTGACCGAGGGCGATATCCGCGAAGCTGATTGGGGCGCCATCCCACAAGGCATAGAACTTTTGGCCGGAGGGCCGCCCTGCCAACCGTTTTCCATGGGAGGCAAGCACAAGGCCCACGACGACAGCCGCGACATGTTCCCAGCAACCGTCGATATCGTCCGCAGGCTCCGGCCCCAAGCCTTCATCGTCGAGAACGTGAAGGGCTTGACGCGGGCGAGCTTCGCCAACTACTACCAATATATCCTGCTTCAACTGGAATTCCCCGAGTCTCCAAGGCGCAAGCGGGAGGATTGGTTCGACCACCTGATGCGGCTGCAACAAATTAAGAGCGCGCGCGGCGCGCTGGGGCAGGCGTTGACCTACAACGTCGTCCCCACATTGGTGAACGCTGCCGACTACGGCATTCCGCAGAAGCGGGAGCGCGTGTTCATCGTGGGGTTCCGATCTGACTTGGGGATCGATTGGCGATTCCCCGCTGCCACGCACAGCGAGGAGGCATTGATTTACAGCCAATGGGTGAGCGGAGCCTATTGGGAGCGGCATGGCGTTGCGGCCCGCAAACGCCCGGACTTCCCCGAGCGGCAGGATGCCCGCATCCGCAGGCTGGCCCTCGCGGGACAGGGGAGCCTCCTGCCTTGGCGCACAGTTCGCGATGCGATCCACGATCTGCCCGACCCCGAATCGAGGGCGGCGAAGGCCATCGCGGACCACCGATATCAGCCCGGGGCGCGGGCCTATCCCGGACATACCGGAAGCCCGCTGGACCAGCCGGCCAAGACGATCAAGGCGGGGGACCATGGCGTTCCCGGAGGCGAGAACATGCTGGTCAACACGGACGGCACCGTCCGCTATTTCACTGCCCGGGAGACAGCCCGCATACAAACCTTTCCAGATGGCTACGTCTTCCACGGCTCTTGGTCGGAGACGATGCGGCAGCTTGGAAATGCGGTGCCCGTTGCATTGGCACGCGTGGTGGCGTCGTCTGTCGCCCAAGCGTTGATCGAAGCCAAATTACACGACACACTCGGCAAAGCCAAGCGCATGGAGCGAGCGGCATGAGCAAGGCGAAGGCTGCGGAAAAGCCGGACCTCCAAGGGCAAATACTGCCGTTCAATCCGCTGGACAAGAAGAACCTGGGTTCGAGCGTGGCCGAGGCCTTGGTGTCATCCAAGGCCCATCCGCTGGGCGAGATTCCTCCCTTCAATGGCGTGGGTATCTACGCGATTTACTACCGGGGCGACTTCGAGGCCTACAAGCTGATATCGAATCAGAACAAGGACGCTCAAAACCCCCGCGTCCCGATCTATGTGGGAAAGGCCGTCCCTGCGGGAGCCCGCAAGGGCAACGCGTTGGCCGGTCCGTTGCAATCGCGATCCCTATTCAACCGGATGGGCGAGCACGCAGAGAGTATCCGGGCGGCGGGCAACCTCGATATCACCGACTTCTCTTGCCGCTACTTGATCGTCGACGAAATTTGGATTCCGCTGGGCGAGTCCCTGATGATCGCCAAGTTCGCCCCACTGTGGAATTCCATCGTAGAGGGCTTCGGCAACCACGATCCCGGCAGCGGACGGTATCAGGGCCTTCGACCTCGCTGGGATGCAGTGCATCCCGGAAGGTCATGGGCATTGAAGTGCAAGGAGCGAAGCGAGTCGGATGCGGACATCCTGCGGGACGCCAAGACTTACCTGTCGAACATCGTCTTCCCTACGTCCCCGCACTTCATCGGTTCTGGGCCGGTCTGACCCTCTATCTTGCGGCCCGCTGTGGCCATCGCAATCGTGGTAGCAACATCGGTATCGTTTTTTCATCGTGTTTTTGCTGCCAAACAGAGCAAAATCAACAACTTAGGGGGGGCGGTGTCTCCCGTCCACTCCGCCAAACTCTCAAAAGGCCCGTACGTACGGGCCTTTTGTCTTTTTGAGCCTCAACCAACTGGGCGACGAGGCGATGAAAGTTTTCAGGGTCTATACCCCTCGGAACTGAAGATGCCGGATCGCTGAGCCGTTTTGAAAACGGATCTGCGGCGTTGTTAATGCTCGCGATACCAAAGGGTATCGCTGTGCTTTACGCCTTGCATCTCCATTCTCAAAACGACCCATCGACCCAGCATCTTCAGTTCCGAGGGGTATAGGCGTGGGGATTGGTTCGAAAAGCGGCGGCAGATGATGCAGGAATGGGCGGAATTTTTGGTCTTTACTTCGAGGGCCGCATTGGCGGGGCTTTCATCACCATGCCAGTTTGAGCATCGTAGCCTATGAATTTCTTGTCGCTCATCAGTTGCAGCATCCGGCTCGCAACGACAAAAAAATCTGCCTCACTCAAAGAATCTGCCCCATCCACGCATGACAAATCCCGTGGCAGCCCAGCGCACGCAACGCCACGCCCCATCGTCCATAATCTCTTTACCTCTGCTTATCGTCGAAGCTCTAGCGCGATCCCTTCACCGTTGCCCTTGCTGCGGACAAGTCAACGATAGGCTCAATATTTGACACAGTCAGGCTTGGTTATCAGCATGGGTTTTTTGTCTTCTCTTTTTCTTTGCCTCAAGCTCTTCAGTGCACGCTGGGCCTGGTAAGGCTGTCATTGTTTTCGGTTTGGGTTAAAACTCAACAATGATCGGACAGCAACTGAGCGTGCGTTGAGTGTTTGCGATGATTTTTTGAGTGCAAACTTGCACATGGGGCTGCAAGATCCAGCGCAGCGCTAGCTGCGGCGCATGCACAAGGCCTGCGCTCGCGTTAAACTCAAAAGTTATTCAGAGTATTGTTGTCGATGGACCTTTGACGCATTACCGTACATACCCGCTCACTTCGGAGCTTGGCTTTCGCGCTTGTTTTTTGGCTGCTGAACTCCGTACCCACCTGGCGCTGCACTCGCATGTTTCCAAAAATATTGACACAAATTTTCGGCAGTCGCAATGAGCGCTTGCTCAAGCAATATCGCCGTGTGGTTGCTGAAATTAACGCGCTCGAGCCTGAGTTTGAGAAGTTAAGTGATGAGGCCTTGCGTGCCAAGACCCCTATTTTTCAGGCGCGTTATGCCAAAGGCGAGACCCTTGATCAGCTACTGCCCGAGGCGTTTGCTGCCATTCGTGAAGGCAGCAAACGTTGCTTGAAAATGCGTCATTTTGACGTTCAGCTGCTCGGCGGTATGGCGTTACACGACGGCAAGGTGTCCGAGATGCGCACCGGTGAAGGCAAAACCCTGATGGCCACTTTGCCGGTTTACCTGAATGCGATTGCCAGCAAAGGGGTGCATGTCGTTACAGTCAATGATTACCTCGCTCGTCGAGATGCTGAGTGGATGGGGCGGCTGTACAGCCATATGGGGTTGAGCGTGGGTGTCAACTTGCCGCACATGGCCCGTGAGGCCAAACAGGCCGCCTACTTGGCCGATGTGACCTATGGCACCAACAACGAATTTGGTTTTGACTACTTGCGCGACAACATGGTGCAAGACCTGTCTGACAAGGTGCAGCGGGGTTTGTTTTATGCGATCGTTGACGAAGTCGATTCTATTTTGATTGATGAGGCCCGAACCCCACTCATCATCAGTGGGCAAGCCGAAGACCACACCGAAATGTATGGTCGCATCAATACCATCGTGCCCAGGCTCAAGCAGCAAATTGGCGAAGAAGACATTCGCACTGGCGAGGGCGTGATTGATCCGGGTGACTTCACGGTGGATGAAAAAAGTCACCAGGTTCATCTGACTGAGGCCGGTCATGAGCGAGCCGAGCAACTGCTGGCTGAGGCAGGGTTGTTGCCCGAGGGTGCCAGTTTGTACGATGCCGCCAACATCGCGCTGATGCATCATCTGCACGCTGCGCTCAAGGCCCATAAACTTTACAACCGCGACCAACACTATGTGGTCCAAGATGGCGAGATCATCATTGTCGATGAGTTCACCGGGCGTTTGATGAGCGGACGCCGCTGGTCTGACGGCTTGCACCAAGCTGTCGAGGCCAAAGAAGGGGTTGAAATTCAAAGTGAAAACCAAACTCTGGCCTCCATCACGTTTCAAAACTACTTTCGCATGTACGACAAATTGTCTGGCATGACGGGGACGGCTGACACCGAGGCGTTTGAGTTTCAAGAGATCTATGGTCTTGAAACCGTGGTGATCCCTCCCAACAGTCCCACGATTCGCAAAGATGATCTGGACTTGGTGTACAAGACCTCCCGTGAAAAATACAATGCGGTATTGGCGGACATTCAAGAGTGTCATGGCCGCGGTCAACCCGTGTTAGTCGGCACGACCTCCATCGAAAACTCCGAACTCATCTCTGAGCTGCTCAAAAAGGCCAATTTGCCCCATCAGGTGCTCAATGCCAAGCAACATGCCAGTGAGGCTGAAATCATCGCCCAGGCCGGTCGCCCCGGGGTCATCACCATAGCGACCAATATGGCCGGACGGGGGACCGACATTGTGCTGGGTGGCAATGTAGAGGGGCAAATCCAAGCTGTCGAAGCCAATCCCAATCTCAGCCCTGCCGAAAAACAAGCCCGTGCTCAAACGCTGCACGATGAATGGCAAGGCCTGCACGACAAGGTCAAGACTTTGGGGGGGCTGCGCATCGTGGCCACAGAGCGCCACGAGTCTCGCCGCATTGACAACCAGTTGCGTGGACGCTCAGGTCGCCAGGGGGACCCGGGTGCATCCCGGTTCTACTTGTCATTGGACGACGCTTTGATGCGCATTTTTGCTGGAGATCGCGTTCGTGCCATCATGGACCGCTTGAAAATGCCAGAGGGCCAAGCCATCGAGGCTGGTATGGTTTCTCGCAGCATTGAGAGCGCCCAGCGCAAGGTTGAAGCTCGCAACTTTGACACGCGCAAGCAGCTACTGGACTATGACGATGTCGCCAATGACCAGCGTCGCGTCATCTACCAGCAACGCAATGACATTCTCGAAGCCAGTTCGTTGGTGGGCCTTGTTGGCAATTTGCGTGCGAGCAGCATGACTGACGTGATGCGCAGCTTTGTGCCCGAAAAAAGCCTCGAAGAGCAGTGGGATCTGGCCGCCTTAGAGCGCGTTTTGCGTGACGAGTGGAGTGTCGACCTGGACCTCAACATTCGGGTGACTCAAAGTGAATCATTCACTGATGACGATCTCAATTTGCTGATTCAGCAGGCCGCTGATGCTGCTTTTACAACCAAGCTTGAGCATGTTGGCCTAGAGCCATTTACCCGCTTCATGCGCATTATTTTTCTGCAGTCGATTGATACCCACTGGCGTGAACATCTGGCCTCTTTAGACTACCTGCGTCAAGGGATTCACTTGCGCAGCTATGCGCAGAAAAACCCGAAACAAGAGTACAAGCGTGAAGCCTTTGAGTTGTTTAGCGCACTGCTCAACAACGTCAAGATGGATGTGACCCGGACCTTGATGAACGTGGTGATCCGGCAGGAAGAGGTTGAGGCCCAAGAGGCGCAGATTCTTGCTCAACAGGCCAAATTCTCTAATGTCACTTACACCCACCCCACTGAAGATGGCGGCGTTGTGCAAGAGATCGATCCTGCCACATTAGATGCACTGCCCAAAGTGGGTCGCAACGACCCCTGTCCTTGTGGTAGCGGGAAAAAATATAAGCATTGCCACGGCCAGCTGAGCTGAATTTTCTTTCTTGAGATCAGGGTCAGGGGAGGGTATCGCGATGTCATTGCAGCCATTGGCTCGCGCCATCCAACCTGAAGATGCTGTGTCGTCAGGCCCCAGATTCAAACGCTGATTTCCTGTTTGATACCGCCCCTTTGGGGTCGATTGCCCTTCGGAGTTTTGTATGCCTGTTCATCTTCGCGCGCCTGACCCAGCTTCGCTTCATCCTGTGTCTGGTTTGCGTTTGGGCGTCGCTATGGCGGGTGTTCGCAAGTCGCAGGTTTCAGATTTGACCTTGGTGACGCTAGCACCCGGAAGCAGCGTGGCGGGTGTCTTTACCCAAAATCGGTTTTGTGCGGCCCCTGTTCAGTTGTGCCAACAGCACTTGGCCCTTCGATCTGACATTCGAGCCTTGCTGATCAACACAGGCAATGCCAATGCAGGCACCGGTGAGGATGGGCTTCGTCGAGCGAGGTCGACGTGTGAGGTTTTGGCTGAGCAGCTTCATTTGGCTCCTGAACAGGTGTTGCCATTTTCAACAGGCGTCATCATGGAGACCCTGCCCAATGAGCGCATCGAGGCGGCATTACCTGCGGCCTTGGCCGACCTGGGTGAGAGCCACTGGAGTCAAGCCGCACGGGCCATCATGACCACCGATACCGTGCCCAAGGCCAGCTCGGTTCAAATCACATTGGGCGGGCATCTTGTGACTGTGACGGGCATTGCCAAAGGGGCCGGGATGATCCGCCCCAACATGGCCACGATGTTGGGTTTTGTGGCCACCGATGCGGCCATCCATCCCACGCTGCTCTCAAGTTGGGTGCAAGAGATCGCTGATGCTTCATTCAATTGCATCACCATTGATGGGGATACCTCAACCAATGATTCATTTTTGCTGATGTCGACGCATCAAGCCGGCAACGCGCCCATCAAAGACTTGGGCAGTGCCGAGGCTCAGTCTGTGTTGGCTGCACTCAAGCAGGTGTCTCAAACTTTGGCGCAGGCGATTGTTCGCGACGGCGAAGGCGCTACCAAGTTCATCACTGTGCACGTTGGCGGTGGGCGCACGGTGAGCGAATGCAAGCAAGTGGCTTACGCTATCGCACACTCTCCCCTGGTCAAAACAGCCTTCTTTGCCAGTGACCCCAATTTGGGCCGCATTTTGGCTGCTATCGGATATGCCGGTGTTGCTGACCTCGATGCGTCACTCATTGATCTGCATTTGGACGATGTTCATGTGGTTCATCAAGGCGGTCGTCATCCGGCCTATCGCGAACAAGATGGGCAGCGTGTCATGCAACAGTCTGAGATCACCATTCACGTCAATCTGGGCCGAGGCTGTGCCCAGACTCAGGTGTGGACGTGTGATTTGAGTGATGAGTACGTGAAGATCAACGCCAACTACCGCAGCTGAACCTCAACGCGTTTCACGCACTGAACAGTGGCATTTCAAGACCCCTCACGCTCACCCTCACCCTCAGTCGAGCGTGAGCGTGCCTGACTTGATCAAGGTTTGAAGCAAACGGGTTTCATCCCCAGCGCCTACCCCAGCAGCGGCGTACAGGTCTAAATTATTCAGCACCACGCGCTGGTCTTCATTGGCTGCGTTAAAGCTACCGCCCGAGAAGCCTCCTGTGCTGCTGATATGCAGCAGGGTATTGCCGTCACTGACTTCGAAGTCCAAGTAGTCTCGCAAGTTGGAGATGCTTGCTTGCTTTGCAGGCACACCCAGGTCACTGGCCGTGGTGCGCTCGCCTTGAAGCAAGTCTCGCAAATCCAGCACATCACCTCCACGGATCGGCACACCAGCGATGCTCGATTGAATGCTTGAGTAGCCTGTGCCCATAGAGAAGTCTGAAATGGTGTCAATGGCGGGGGCCCCTGGCGAGCCTGCATCGCCCAAGTGCCAAGCAAACACATCAGCGCCCAGGCCACCGCTCAAGAGGTCGTTGCCCCCGCCCCCTGTGAGCACGTCATCGCCACCCATCCCGTTGATGGTGTTTTGCCCTTGGTTGCCGGTGAGGCGGTTGCTGGTGTTGTTGCCCGTCAGATCGATGTCGTCAACGCCCAGAGCGGTGAGGTTTTCAAAGTTGGCCGTTAAGCCAAAGACACTGCCCGCATGACTGGCCACGTAAGTGGCGTCTAGCTCGACTGTGTCAATGCCTTCGGCCACATTCTCAATCAGCGTGTCGGCATCATCAGTCAGGCGGTAGGTGTCATCACCCAAGCCGCCGATGAGTGTGTCAGCGCCTGGGCCGCCAATCAAGAGGTCATTGCCTGCGCCCCCCATCAGCGTGTCATTGCCTTCTCCGCCCTCCAGTTGATCGGACCCCGCTTGGCCCTCGAGGTCATCGTTTCCGGCTCTGCCAACCAGCATGTCGCGGCCTGAGCTTCCCACCAAGATGTTGTTACTGGCATTGCCATCTAACAGGCTGCCTGTGCGAACCTGCCAACCCGTGCTGGTGTCGTGGATCAAGTCTTGGATGCGGGGGTCGCTCAAGAAGGGTGCCCCCACTGTGCCAAAGAGCCCTGTGTTGGTGCTTGTCATGACCTGGTAATTGGCTGCCGGCTCGCTGCTGGGCTTGAATTCGATCTTGAGCCGAGCATCGCCCGCTTGCTCCCAGTAAAGAAGCTCGAAGGATTGCAATCCTTGCTGAAAATCTCCGAGCGCCACGTGGGTCATGACGCGCGTCGTTGGCCATTGGTTGGCGTCGTACTCCATCACAGTTTCACCGGCAATGCGCAGCCTGAAGCCGTCGTCGGCCGTGACTCTGAAGTCATAGTGCCCTGGGGGAAGATAAATTTGTCCCGTCAGTCGAATGGCGGCGTCGGTGGTGGCGCCAAGCCCCCATGTGGAAAGGGTGTTGGCGCCACCAGTTTGGGCCACCGCGGTTAGCGCATCGGTGCCTAAAAAGCGACTTAAACTGCCCGATGTCTGACCCCCCACAGGCAGGCTGGCACCTGGCACGACCAGCGGATTGTTGCCCAGCGCAGTGGTCGTTGGTGAAAAACCATAGTTGAGAGTTTGGGCCCTGAAGCTCACGTCGGCAGCGCTTGGGTGTGCCTCGTTGGCTGTGCCTACCAGGTTACTGGGGCCCCCTGCAGCCACATTGCGGCCATTGATGATGAGCTCTAGATCCTCCACGGCATTCAAGTTGCCAGCGGGGCCATGTTGACCGAAGAATGCGGTGCCGTCATCACTGTGGGTGCGCGCACCTGAGGCCGATGTGGCTTGATCGTTGTAGCCGTAATAAGCGCCGTTCAAACCCGATGGGGGCAGCAGGGGGGTGAGGGTTGGTGGCTGGGCCGTCAAATCTTGTGCCCCTGTGACTTGGATGGTGAGCGTGGTTGTGTCGGTGCCCCCTTGGCCGTCGCTGAGGGTGTACTCAAAGACGTCTGGCAAAGTTTGCCCCGAAGCCAGGTTTTTAACGGCAGCCATGCTGTTGTTCAATGTATAGGTATAGCTGCCATCGGCCTGGATGCTCAGTGTGCCAAAACTCCCGGTTGAGCTGGCCCCTGAGTCACCCACCACGCTGGTGCTGCCTTCAGTTGCGGCGCGAATGCCGGTAACGCGTAAGGTATCAGCATTGCCGTTGCCATTGATGTCAACGTCGAAGTCACGGCCCGCTAAATTTTGGCTGCTTTCAATGACGCCATTGGCTACGTTCATAAGCAGCGTGCTCACTAGGCCATCGGTGATCAGCTGGACGGTGTCTTCGTTGGCCACGGGCGCATCGTTCACTGGCAGCACGGTGATATTCACCAGCCCCGTGCTGAAGCCGCCTTGACCATCTGAGACGGTATAGGTGAACGAAGCCGGACCGTTGTAGGTGGCATTGGGCGTGAACACTACACTGCCATTGACCAGCGCCACAGTGCCGTTGCTGGGGTTTTGAGCGCTGATCAGGCTCAGGGCATCGCCCTCTGGATCGCTGTCGTTGCCCACCAGCGCTGCCACGGGCAGAGTCAAGACGGTGTCTTCGTTGGTAATCGCAAAATCAGTTTGCGCCAGCGGCAAGTCATTCACGGGCAATAAGTTAATGTCAATGCTTGCCTCAGAGGAGGATGCACCGGCATCATCGGCCACGGTAAATAGGATTTTGTCTGTGCCATTAAAGTCAGGCGACGGTACAAAAATTAGCCCTTCGGCTTGCGCTGGATCCAGCGTTGCGCCAGTCAGCACAGGCGTCACGCCGTCAGGCAAGAACAAGGTGCCGTGCGTTGGCAATTGGGTGACCGTGACACTGCCAATGCCGCTGTCGTCTTGCCCCCGCAAAGGGGTGTTCAAAGCAGCGTCCTCAGTGCCTGTGAGGCTAGAGGGCAGGGCTTGCGGGGGCTCGTTGATGGGCTCGCTGGTCGGCTCAGGGACGATACCCAATCGATTGCTGGGGTTAATTGCTGCAGGGCCTACATTGGGCCGATCCAGTGTCGATGGGTTGGCGGCGGGCCCCAAGTTCAGGTCAGCCGGCGTCAACCCTTCGGCAATCCGTGCCACCCGGTAGCCTTCGCTGAGGCCGCCGCTATCGCCTGCAGACAGGCCAGCCCCAGGGGGTGCAAACTCAAGTTCTTCAGGCGCCTTGGCAACGGGTAGGGACTCTGCGGGCGTAATCTGAACGATGCCGCGCTGCGTCGTTAAAATCTGGTCACCTTGATGAACGACATCACCAAGCTTGAGTTGCACCATTTTTCCGTCTGAATTGCGTATCAGCGCAGAGCCCCAAATCCGGGAGACGGTGCCTTCGGTGGTTTTAGTGAGAGTGGGCATGGTGAACTCGGTGAAATTGCCGCGAAAAAAGGCGCCACAACAAGCGCGCCACCATCCGCCTATTATTTCAGCAGTTGTGCATTAATTCACAACTCAAGCGACTTTGATTGATTTCAGCGGGTGAGCATTCAACCTAGGGGCTGTCACGGCGTCACGCGCAACCTTACTCAGGAGATCAAAGACGAACTTGGGAGTAAATTCCAGCCCTGTTTGCCTCTTCCACGGTGTGCCGCAGCGAGACAATCTGGGAGATTCGATTGAATGAGTCCGCCTTATGTTGATCGCACCGATGCCATTGCACGAACCCGAGCGCAAGAGGGCGCTCGAGCGGCTCGACATCCTCGACTCGGCGCCTGAGCGCGAGTTCGACGCGTTGGTGGCGGCTGCCGCCTTGGTGTGTGGCGTGCCGATCTCGCTGGTCAGCCTGGTTGACCACGACCGGCAATGGTTCAAGGCCAATTTGGGCCTGTCCGGAGTGAGCGAGACGCCCCGTGACGTCGCGTTCTGTGCACACGCGATCCTGGATGATGGCATCTTCGAAGTGCACGATGCCCTGGCTGACCCGCGCTTTGCCGATAACCCGTTGGTGGCCACGGCGCCTGGCATCCGTTTCTATGCTGGCGCCTCGCTGCGCTTGAGCGACGGCGCCAATGTTGGCACGCTGTGCGTGATCGACCGTGTGCCCCGCCGTCTGAGCGAGAAGCAGAGGGAGGCGCTGAACCTGCTGTCGATCGCTGCGGTTGAGGCGCTGGAATCACGTCGGATGGCACGAGCTTTCGCAGCCAGTGAAGCCCGTTTTCGCACGCTCAGCGAGGCGTCGCCGTTGGGCGTGTTTGCTACCGATGCGGCCGGTACCTGCACGTACACCAATGCGCGCTGGCAAGCCATTTTCGGCCTGAGCGAGGCCGAGGCTCTGGGCGAGGGCTGGAGCCACACCTTGCATGCCGACGACAAGGCCGCTGTCTTTGCCCAATGGCGGCACTCAGCGTCGCTGAAGCAAGAATTCGACATGGAGTTCCGAGTCTGCCGCCGCGATGGTACGGTGCGCCATGTGCGCTCAGTTGCGCGTGCCTTGCTGGATGGCGATGTCGAAGTCACCGGCTACGTGGGTTCGGTGGAGGACATCACCGAGCACTTGCAGTCGCGCCGGGCACTCGACGAAGATCGCCTACGTCTCGCAGCGATCATTCAGGGCACTGGGGCGGGCACTTGGGAATGGAACGTTCAGACTGGCGAGACGCGCTTCAATGACCGCTGGGCAGAGATTGTCGGGGCCACCCTGAATGAGCTCTCCCCCACCACCATCCAGACCTGGGCCGATCTGGCCCACCCCGAGGACATGGCGCGATCCAGTGTGCTGCTTCAGGCTCACTTTACGGGCGAGACGGTGGCCTACGAATGCGAGGTTCGCATGCGCCATCGCGATGGCCACTGGGTCTGGGTTCACGACCGCGGCAAGGTACTGACCCGCACCGCACAAGGGCAGCCTGAGTGGATGTTCGGCACCCACCTGGACATCACGGCGCGCAAGGCGCAGGAAGATCGTTTGCGCAAGAGCGAGGAACTGCTCAATCGCACGGGCGTCCTGGCACAGGTCGGGGGCTGGGAGGTGGATATCGCCAGCGGCAGCATTCACTGGTCTGAGCAGACCTGTCGCATCCACGGTGTGGAATTGGGCTACCAGCCCCAGCTGGCCGAGGCCATCGACTTCTATGCGCCGCAAGCGCGCCCCATTGTCGAGGCGGCCGTGGCGCAGGCCATGGCCGACGGCACGGACTGGGACCTTGAACTGCCGCTCATTCAGAAGGGCGGACGCAAGATCTGGGTGCGTGCGGTGGGCCACGCCGAGTTCGAGGACGCAAAGCCGGTGCGGCTGTTCGGCGCCTTTCAAGATATCACCCAACGCGTGCAAGGTCGCCTGGCTCTAGAGGCCGCTCAACAGCGTGTCACGCTGGCAACCGAAGCCGGTGGCATCGGGGTGTGGGAGCTGAACGTGCAAACCGGTGTACTCACCTGGGATGCCCTGATGTACGCGCTGTACGGCTTGCCGGAGGGATCGGGTATCGAAAGCTACGAGCTCTGGGCTTGCCACCTTCACCCCGCCGATCGAAGCCGGACCGAGCAAGAGTTCAAGTTGTCGTTGCAAAGCGGCAGCGACTTTCGCTCCGAGTTTCGTGTGATCTGGGGCGATGGCTCCGTGCACATTCTTCGTGCCGCTGGCAGTGTGACGCGTGACGCCACGGGCCAGGTTTTGCATATGGCGGGCGTGAATTGGGATGTGACGCCACTGCGCGAGCTCGCCAATCAACTGGCCGAGCAGCACGAGCTCCTGCGCGTAACCCTGCAGTCGATCGGTGACGCCGTGATCACCACCGACGCGAACAGCCGGGTGACCTGGTTGAACCCCGTGGCCGAGCGCATGACCGGCTGGCTGTCCAGCGAAGCACTCGGGCGGCCGCTGATCCAGGTCTTCCAAATCGTCAACGAAGAGACCCGACAGCCCACCGAGAACCCCGTGGTCAACTGCCTGGCACAAGGTAAGATCCTGGGCCTGGCCAACCACACGGTGCTCATCTCACGCAATGGCGACGAGTTTGGCATTGCGGATTCCGTTGCGCCGATACGCAACGCCAGTGGCGACGTGCTCGGCGTCGTGCTGGTCTTTCACGACGTGACCGAACAGCGGCGCCTGTCCGGCGAGATGAGCTATCGCGCCACGCACGATGCCCTCACGGGCCTGGTCAACCGAGCCGAGTTCGAGACCCGGCTGCGCCGAACGTTGGACAAGGCGCGCGAGGAGCGCAGCGAGCATTCCTTGCTGTACATCGACCTCGACCAGTTCAAGCTCGTGAACGACGCCTGCGGACACTCTGTGGGCGACCAGCTCCTGCAGCAGGTGGCCAAGCTGCTGCGCGAAGCCGTGCGTGCGCGAGACACGCTAGCCCGTCTGGGTGGGGACGAATTTGCGATCATCCTGGAGCACTGCACGACCGACCAGGCCCAGCGCGTGGCACAGAAGATCTGCGACCGCATGGATGAGTTCAGGTTCCTGCACGACGAGCGCCGCTTCCGCATCGGCACCAGCATTGGCCTGGTGCCGGTGGACAACCGCTGGGGCAACACGGCCGCTGCCATGCAGGCTGCAGACACCTCGTGCTACGCGGCCAAGGAGGCGGGCCGCAACCGTGTGCATGTCTGGTTCGACACCGACCAGGACATGCTTGCACGCCATGGCCAAATGCAGTGGGCCACGCGGCTGGAGCAGGCGCTAGACGAAAACCAGTTCATCCTCTATGCGCAGCGCATCGAAGCCCTTGGCGAGGGCTCCACGGGCCTGCACGTGGAAGTGCTGATCCGCTTGCTGGACAGCGATGGCAGCCTGATCCTCCCAGGGGTCTTCCTGCCGGCTGCAGAGCGCTTCCACATGGCCACGCGCATTGACCGCTGGGTGCTCAAGCGCGCCGTGCAGCAGATTCAGGCCATGGCCGATGCGAGTGCCCTGGACATCCTATGCATCAACCTGTCAGGACAGTCGGTGGGCGACCGGGCTTTTCACCGGCACGCCATCGACGCGTTGACCGAAGCCGGTCATGCAGTCTGCCGACGGATCTGCCTGGAGATCACGGAGACCGCCGCCGTCACCAACATGGCGGATGCCGCCATTTTTATTGGCCAGGTCCGCGCTCTCGGGGCCAGGGTGGCGCTCGACGACTTCGGGGCCGGGGCTTCATCATTCGGCTATCTGAAGACCCTCAAGGTCGATCTGCTGAAGATCGACGGCAGCTTCATTCGTGACGTGATCGACGACCCGCTAGACGCCGCTGCAGTGCGCTGT
Source organism: Burkholderiales bacterium (assembly GCA_031376995.1). Taxonomy (GTDB): domain Bacteria; phylum Pseudomonadota; class Gammaproteobacteria; order Burkholderiales; family Burkholderiaceae_C; genus CANHBY01. The sequence goes on along the minus strand of JANMEO010000234.1, from coordinate 692 downwards.
TTCGTTGATGTGGCCCGGGTGGTGGGGGTCAAGACGGTCGCTGAGTTCGTGGACCGGCCTGAAGTGTTGGCACGCGTGCGTGAGATCGGCGTCGACTACGCGCAGGGGTTTTTGCTGCACATGCCTGAGCCGATCGAGAAACTGTTGGGCGTTGATGCGCGGCTCGTTCGGGTCTGAATCAGCGTAGCTGCTCATCGCCACGGTGCGGCATATATACCCATCGACCCAGCATCTTCAGTTCCGAGGGGTATACCCAGGGCCATCGCATGAAGCAAAGCCTATTTTGATGTTAGTCAAGCGGCCTTTGAAACAACAGCAAAAACATCCCTGTGAAGAACAAAGACAGCGATGGCAAAGGCGTATTGGAAGCGTTTAATGACTGACCAGTTAAGAGCATAAATGTGTTTAGCGAGTTTGCTGAGACCGTCAATTCACAAACTGTGCTGACGTTTTTCGATGCGCTTAAAGCGGCCTATCCACAAGCCCCAAAGATTCATGTGGTGTTGGATCAATCCGGGTATTACACCAGTCACGCGCTCAAAGATGGTGCGGGGTGCGATTCAAAGTGATGTGCGGCAAAGCTGGACGCTGGAGGTGTTGTCCCTGGCGGTAAGCCAGTTCACTGTTTGCAAACCGCTGTCATTCCCGCGAAAGCGGGAATCCAGAAACTGTGTCAAGTCACATCCATCACA
>JANMEO010000197.1:0-4250 GCA_031376995.1 Burkholderiales bacterium | reverse complement strand
CCCAGTAGTTTGGACCGACGTGCTGCGCGAGGCTGCGTTTGTGCAGTGGCTCTCACCCTTGGCCATCGAACATGGGTTGCGAGTGGAGACCTTGCGCAGCGCCTCCAGTGATGCCAGTTTCAGACGCTATTTTCGCATCGATGGTCCAACGCAGAGTTTCATCATCATGGATGCCCCCCCTCCCCATGAGGATGTGACTCCTTTTGTGCGCATCGCGCAACGTCTCAAGCTGGCCGCTCTGAATGTACCGCAGGTGCTGGCGCAAGATCTGGTACAGGGCTTTTTGCTTTTGAGTGATTTGGGTTCGCAGTTGTACCTGCCAGCCCTGGTTGAGGCTCGAGAGCGTGGGCAATCAGACTTGGCTTACCAACTGATGCAAGACGCCATTACTGCACTGGTGCATTGGCAAACTCGCCTTTCAGGCGATGGCCTGCCAGTGTTTGATGAAGCCTTGCTGCGGCGCGAGCTGGAATTGTTTCCACAGTGGTGTGTGGGCGTCGAGCATGGCATCAAATGGGTTGTCAGCGAGCAAGCTCTGTGGGGTCAGGTTTGTGAGGCTTTGGTGGCCAGTGCAATGGCACAGCCCCAGGTGGTCGTGCACCGAGATTACATGCCACGCAACTTGATGCTCAGTATGCCCAATCCGGCCATTTTGGATTTTCAAGATGCGGTGCTCGGCCCCTTGAGCTATGACGTGGCCTCGCTGATACGGGATGCTTTTTATTCTTGGGAAGAAGACCAAGAGATTGATATCGCCGTGCGCTACTGGCAAGCCGCTGGCACAGCAGGATTGCCAGTCAATCCAGACTTCGGTGAGTTTTGGCGCCAGTTAGAGTGGATGGGGTTGCAGCGCCACTTGAAAGTGCTGGGTATTTTTTGCCGCCTTAAACATCGCGACGGCAAACCCAAATATAGCGAAGATCTGCCCCGATTTTTTAACTATGCCCACCGGGTGGCCAGCCGCTATGGTGCCCTGCGACCCTTGTGTTTGCTGATTGAGCCCTTGATGGGCATTCGACGAGACGAGGCTTTTTGCTGAAAAATTTGCACCCTGGCGAGAGGCTTTTGGGGGTGAGCTGGGCTGCCAGGCAAGGCGTGGCCTCATTGCATGCTTGCGACTTTGGGCTGTAGAAAGGTTTTTTCCAAGTCTAAAGAAGATCGCACGCCAACATGTATGCGATCTTGTGCCAGCCAACGCTCAGCAGCTTGACGTCCGAGCTCATGGAGCTGCTCTAAAAATGCTCGATCGGTATTGAATTTGCTGCTGGCATTGAACGGGGTCATGCCCGCATCATCAGACACCATGTGCAAGCGCAAATCTTTATAAGCATTGCGGTCGAGTTTGTCATCTTTGAGCAAGCGCGACACAAAGTTGATGGCTCGAATTTCCGAGATCAAGCTGGCATTGAAGGTGATCTCGCTCACCCGGTCAATGATGTCCATGCTGCGGTTGGGTGTGCCCTCCCGAATCAACGGTGTGATTCGCACCAAAAGCACATCCAAGGCTTGACTGTCATAAATCAAAGGGAAGATCGCTGGGTTACCGGTATAGCCCCCATCCCAAAACGGCTCACCATCAATTTGCACCGCCTGAAACAAGAAAGGCAAACACGCTGAGGCCATCAAAGCGTCCAACGTGACGTCGTGGCCTGTGAACACTCGGGCTTGACCTGAACGTACGCTGGTGGCTGTCACAAACAAGCCCGCTTCACTGCGCTGCAAAGCTTCGAGCTTGACATGTCGACGAACCACATCGCGCAGCGGATTCAAATTCAAGGGGTTGAACTCATAAGGGCTGAACGAGCGAAATAGCGAGCCCATCCACTGATAGCCAGGGAGATTTTCAACGCTGAATGGGCTGTTGGAGTTCGACTGGGCCGAGGCAGAAAAGGGACTGAAAATTCCGCTTGAGCGGCTGACTTCGCGCCAAAATTCAGTCAAAGCTTGGCGCGCACCCGTTCGGCCATTGCTGGCAAAGCCCGTTAGCATGACGGCGGCATTCAGTGCCCCCGCACTGGTGCCAGAGATGGCGCTGAATGAAAGCGTTTCATCTTCTAGCAAGCGATCTAAAACGCCCCACGTGAATGCTCCGTGAGAGCCTCCGCCTTGAAGGGCCAGGTCGATTGGTTGGACAGTGGTTTTAGCCAAAGCAGAGTTCCATGATTCAAAACAGTTGAGTCTACAGCCATGCCATCGGGTTATCCCTTAACCCCATAACCATTGAGCCTGAGCACAGCACTTTCGGGCGCGTTCGACTGTCGTTAGTGGGGTAACCACAGAAATGGGATGAATAGGCCCCATCCATGTACTGTACAAACATCCAGTCTTTGCCATAATGCATCGCATCAAAACCCGGAGACAACCCCCATGGACACCCCCGTTAAAACTTTCAGTGCTGCCCCGATCAACACCGAAAAAAGCAAAGCACTGCAAGCGGCCTTGGCTCAAATTGAAAAGCAATTTGGCAAAGGCACCGTCATGCGTCTGGGGGAGGGCGAGGTCATTGAAGACATTGAGGTTGTTTCAACCGGTTCATTGGGGCTCGATATTGCGTTGGGTGTGGGTGGGTTGCCACGTGGGCGCGTGGTTGAAATCTATGGCCCTGAATCCAGCGGCAAAACCACACTGACGCTGCAAGTCATTGCTGAAATGCAAAAACTCGGCGGCACCTGCGCTTTCATTGACGCCGAGCATGCACTCGATGCGCAATATGCCCAAAAGCTGGGCGTTAATCTTCAAGACCTGCTCATCAGCCAGCCCGACACAGGCGAGCAAGCACTTGAAATTGTTGACGCTTTGGTGCGCTCAGCCTCTGTTGACCTGGTCGTGATTGATTCTGTGGCGGCGCTCGTTCCTAAAGCCGAAATTGAAGGTGAGATGGGCGACTCTTTGCCGGGTTTGCAAGCCCGACTCATGAGTCAGGCCCTGCGCAAGCTCACGGCCACCATCAAAAAAACCAACACCATGGTCATCTTCATCAACCAGATTCGCATGAAGATTGGCGTCATGTTCGGCAGTCCAGAAACCACCACCGGTGGTAACGCTCTCAAGTTTTACGCTTCAGTACGTCTTGACATCCGGCGCATTGGTAGCATTAAAAAAGGCGAAGAGATCATTGGCAACGAGACCCGTGTCAAGGTGGTCAAAAACAAAGTAGCGCCCCCTTTTAAAACGGCTGAGTTTGATATTTTGTATGGCGAAGGTATCAGTCGAGAGGGTGAAATCATTGATATGGGGGTCACGGCAAAGGTGCTAGAGAAAAGTGGCTCGTGGTACGCCTACAAAGGCGAGAAAATCGGCCAAGGCAAAGACAATGCTCGCGAGTTCTTGCGCGAGAACCCTGCCGTGGCCTTTGAGATTGAAAACAAAGTCCGTGAGGCGCTTGACATCCGTGCCCTGCCAGCCCCCAGTCTTGTGGCTGTCGTTGCCGTGGGTCAGAGCCCCAGCTTGGTGCCCCCTGATGAGGCGCCCAAAGCCCCCCGCAGCCGCGCGGTCAAAGAGGCTTGAGTGATGGTGCGGGCCGGCCTGTTGCTATCTATACCCCTCGGAACTGAAGATGCTGTGGCTGAGTCCAGCTTGGTTGACTTGCTGCGCTTGCGCGCTTTGCGCTGGCTGGCCCAGCGCGAGCACAGTGAGGTCGAGTTGAGGCGCAAGCTGCTGCGTTTGGCGGCCACGAATCCTCTGGGGTTGAGTGAGCCCGCAGCCTTGGCGGCTGTAGAGGGGGGCGTGGATGGGTTGATCCACTGGCTGAGAGAGCGTCACTACCTCAGCGACCAACGATTCATTGAAAGCCGTTTGCGCAATCGTCCAATCAGGTGGGGTGTGCAGCGCATTCAACACGAATTGCTGCAACATGGCTTGAGTTTGGGTGAGGCTGAGCGTCAGCAGCTTGCGCAGAGCGAGCTGCACCGGGCGCATGCCGTTTGGGCGCGCAAATTTGGCCCTGCGTTGCCCAGCGCCGCTGCCGCCCGTGCCACCCAAGGACGGTTTCTGATGCAAAGGGGGTTTGCTGTCGAGGTGGCCATGCGGGTGCTCAGAGGCGAGGGTGCTCATCAAGAGCCTGATGGCGTTTGAGCCTCTGGCACGCGCAGCCTTGCGCCGGGGATCTCTTTGATCCATGCGCGGCAAACCTCGCCCTTCAGGGCGGGGTCAAGAGCGCGGACAGCTTAGGCGTCCTTTAGTGCGGCGTTTGCTGCTGCTCTATGTATTGGCGAATAATGGCGATTGGCGCACCGCCGCAACTTCCTGCA
>JANMEO010000139.1:0-1808 GCA_031376995.1 Burkholderiales bacterium | reverse complement strand
TCGCGCCTTGCACTGGACCCCCATGGCAGCGCGATAAACAGCCAAGTTATTCCGGGCCAGATCCTTACAGGGTGTGGGTTCAGCATTCTGGCTCTAACGAAACCCAAACATCATCTGATGCGCCAGCCTGGACTTGAGCGGTCCGAGCGCCTCCAGGGCAGCCAAACCCAAGCCGCGCAAGGTGTTAGCAACGGGCAACTGCCAAGCAAAGCTGCGCGCCAGAAAGTCGGTGGTGGCCAGCAAGGCCCATCGATCAGGCCCCCTCTGCCACTCAAGCTGGCGCAGCGCCTGGCTGACGTCGCCTTGCCGCAAGGCCTGTACCAGCGCATAAGCGTCGCGCAGACCCAGGTTTAAGCCTTGTCCAGCCACCGGGTGCAGTGTTTGAGCGGCATTGCCTATGCGCACAGTGCGACCCTGCGTGAGGCTGTGATGAACGCGCAGACCTAAAGAAAACGACTTGAGTGCAGAGATGTCACAGACTCTTCCCACCTGGGGATGCAGCAAGGTGTTTAACAAGTGTTGACGCTGTAGGCTGTTGAGCCCTGCCACGGGGTCGCGGGCCGTGGGCACGCACCACACCAAAGCGCCCGCATGCACTCCAGCGCTTGCGGGCAGTGGCAACAAGGCCACCGGGCCATCCGCAGTAAAACGCTCATAAGCCATCCCGCCATGCGGCTGAGTGAGGTTAACCTGCCCCACCCAAGCCGTTTGGTGATAATCCAACGTCAGTGGTGAACGAGCACGTTCCCTGTCGAGCAGCAAATTACCTGGCTTAGCAAAAACGCCACCCTCAGCGATCACTGCCAAATCTGATTCTTCAACAATACCCGCATCCACCTCAACACTGTGAGGCTGGTTGTTGATGCTGGCCACTGGGGTACCGAAGCGGCTTTGCAGCCGTTGTGAAGATTGAGTGCTGAGCTTGTGCCATTGCTGCTGCAAGGCATGACATAAGTGACCATAGTGCATCACGGCACCCAACATCGGCACACCCTCATCTTGCGCAGTGATTTGCACCGTGGCCTCACTCGAAAGCCCCCAAGCGGGACTGTGCTGTGAGACATGGACGGCGTTGATGGCCTGGCTGTGTTGAGCAGGCCAAGCTTGCAAGCGCTCAAGCAGCTGAACGCTGCCCAAAGACAAAGCAAGCGTTCGCGGATCACTGGCGATGTCAGTGTCAAACTGGCGAGCATCCCAAAGAGTCACCCGAGCCTGTGGCAGGCGCTGCGCCGCCAACAAGGCCAAAGCCAGGCCGACGGGGCCGGCACCGATCACAGAAAGATGAAGAGGCTTGGTGATGCTCATGGCGGAACTCTCGAAGTCTATACCCATCGGAACTGAAGAGGCTATGTCGTCAAAAAATTCGAGTTGGTTCACCATTCAGGGGCGCGTGAGCTGTTTGCATATTTCAGCGAGGGACGCCCAACGGCTCTTGCGTGACTGGCGGTGGCGCCCGAAAGGCAGACTTCAATCCAAGTATCGGGCTTTCAAAGTACTTGAAGCTCAAACCAGCGATAGCCACTGTGAGCAGCATTCCAAAGAAGAATAAGGCCTCGGGTGTCTCCATCGATAGTTGATGGAGGACGCGGCGCACAGCATCAAGGGCGAGCATGTGAAGCAGGTAGACCCCGTAGCTGATGGTTCCAACATAGGCAAGGGGTCGCCACTCCAAGGCACGCGTGAGGGCGTGACGTGGGTTCAACACGATACCCGCCAGTAGCAGCGTGATGACCAAGTGCAGGCACAGGCGCGGCCATCCGCGCAGACTTGCGGGGAGATTAAAAAGGACCACAAGCACAAGCAGCAGC
>JANMEO010000133.1:0-24536 GCA_031376995.1 Burkholderiales bacterium | reverse complement strand
ATCCTCGCCAGGCTGATGTCCTGGCCTCACTCAACGTCTCCAAACCCACCTACGACCCTCAAATGACCTTGCTGTAGTGCCAACTTCAAACTGCCACCTCAAGCAAATCAAGGACTTGTGTCATTTGGTGTCGAACTCGAGTGACCTGGTGTTAGCGGCGGTGTAAATCCGCTGCTATTCGGCGGCGAGAGCGCGGTTTTGTGTTTTGTGCGGATGTCGTTCGATTTGACACAGGGAAGTGGTAACGGCCCGCGAGGGGCCGTTTGCTGTTTGGAAGATCGCGAAAGGATCAGAACGGCAGATCGGGATCGAAGTCCGTGGTGTCGCCCAGGCCATCGGGCACGAGCTGATCGCGCCAGGCCTGCTGAACTTGAGGGCCGTAGGCCAACCAGATGGCCTCGCGCATGGCGTGTAGGCATTCGAGTGCGGCCAGCGCCTGCTGTGCAGACCAATGCGTCGGCACGCAGACCGACAGCGCCTCGGTCGACGTGCGCTGCTTCATGATGCGGCCTTGCGTCCGCGTGGCGAGGCTTGCTTGCCGAGCCGCTCAACCTTGCGTGCGGCCTCCCGCTCATCGGCCTCCTTCTGCCGGCCTGCGCATGGCATCCTCGCTGATGACTTTTTTCATGCCCAGGACCTGTGCCGCCACCGCATCACCGCGCAATGCGGTTATATGAGCATAACGCCGATGCCCAGCCAATATGGCCAACATCAGCGTGCCAAGAACCTCCTGCTTCCCAGGCGCATTAGGGCTATCGTATTTCAGTGGGCAGCTTTGTACCCATTGATCAAAAATCCCGTGCTGGCTAGAAATTCAGCAAAGAAAACCAGTTGTCCGTTCGGAGTAGCTTGTGCCGACTCGTCCCAACGCGCGTGCATTCGCCCGCCCATCGTGTCGACTACCATCGCCTCAGCCGCTTGTGCGACCACCGTCTTTTTAACCCTGTTGATGTGTTCACCCATTGGGTGAGTTTGCCAAACTTCCTAAGTCCTTGCCAGCATTGGAATTTTTGCCATTTTCAGGAGTTCAACTGCCGTTTTTAGGTTCAATGTTTTGCCCTGGACTTTCAGGGCAAAACTCCTCAGCCACGTTTCACCTGAACAGCCAGCTTTTGGACGTTAGCCTGAACTCGTCAGAGCGGCACCTGAGTAGTTACAATTTATAGGATGAAAAAGATGTGTGTAATGCGAAGGATATTGCGAGCTTTTGCAAGAAGGCAGAGCATAGTAAGAGACAACGAGATGGCGGTTAACGACCATTTTAGGCATAAGCCCCAGGGCGATTACATGAAGCCATTTTTCGCCAATGAAGTGGGGGATATTTACTGAAGATGGTTATTTCTTGTCATCAAATTGCGTAACTTACTGCGCTTTTTATCGAAATAAAAGCCTCAAGTGGGGCGAAAGAACTTCATGCAATCGCCCTGGAATAAGCCCCGATAAGGAATTAATCAGAGATTTTTATTCAGCCCAAACCGAACGATCTACAAACTCGACAAAAGCCATGGGTGCATTATCACCAACACGATATCCAATCTTCAAGATTCGAGTATAACCGCCTGGACGCGATGTATACCTTGGGCCAAGCTCATTAAAAAGCTTTGTCACCATTTCACGATCACGTAAACGATCAAAAGCCAATCGGCGATTAGCCAATGTGGCATTTTTACTGAGGGTAATAAGAGGCTCTACAACGCGACGAAGCTCTTTAGCCTTAGGAAGAGTAGTCTTGATGGCCTCGTGCTGAATCAAAGCATTGCACATATTACGAAACATGGCTAAGCGGTGTGATGAGGTGCGATTAAGCTTGCGAAGCCCGTGACGATGGCGCATGATGCGACCCTTTCATAAATTCTCAGAAATCATCTGATTAAATTGGCGTACTGGCATAAAAAATCCTCAATTAAGAAGCTAAGAATAACCAATAAATAAATTATGAACCAGATGATGATCAGTATCTCAAAGAGAAAACTAATTTTCCCCAAAAAAATTAAAACCACGTATGGAAAGAATACCGCCGACCACACAAAATTTTTGCAAAGAGGTTAACGCTTGTCGAGGCCTTGAGGAGGCCAGTTCTCTAGCCGACCACCCAACGTGAGACCTCGAGAAGCCAGAACCTCCTTGATCTCATTTAAAGACTTACGACCAAGATTGGGGGTCTTCAGGAGTTCTGTCTCGGTGCGTTGAATCAAATCACCAATGTAATAAATATTCTCAGCCTTGAGACAATTGGCAGAGCGAACTGTCAGCTCAAGCTCATCAACAGGCCTTAACAAAATGGGATCAAATTGGGCACCACGAATCACTGGCTCGTTAAAAGCAGCGATTTCACTACCCTCTAACTGTGCGAAAACTGCAAGTTGCTCAACTAAAATCTTCGCTGACGCACGAATAGCCTCTTCAGGTGTAATGGCACCATTGGTCACAATCTCCATAACCAACTTATCTAAATCTGTACGCTGCTCAACACGCGCACTTTCAACCGTGTAGCTCACACGAGCTACCGGAGAAAAAGAAGCATCCAACACAATTTTTCCAATAGACTGCGATGACTCATCACCGTATCGTCGTTGATTACCAGGAACATACCCCCGGCCTTTCTCAACTTTGATCTGCATATCCAACTTACCACCATGAGACAAATGAGCAATCACATGATCAGGATTAACGATCTCAACATCATGAGGTGCTTGAATATCACCGGCCAGAACGGGACCCTCGCCTTCTTTACGTAAGACCAAAGTCACCTCATCGCGACTATGCAAGCGAAAAACAACGCCCTTAAGATTCAACATGACATGAACAACATCCTCCTGAACTCCGTCGAGTGCAGAATACTCATGAAGAACACCAGCAATAGAGACTTCAGTTGGTGCAAAACCCACCATAGAAGACAAAAGTACACGCCTTAATGCATTTCCTAGCGTGTGCCCATAACCACGCTCAAAAGGCTCTAAAACTGCCTTGGCACGATTATGACCAAGTGGCTCAACATGAATAGACTTAGGCTTAAGCAAATTCGCTTGCATGAGGTCTTTCTTTCTATGCCCTCGGCTCGTTACACCAATAAGGCAAAATGACCAAACAGAACAGTTCGAAAAAAACTGCTACTGAACGATGGACAGCTATGAATGAAAATCAACGAGAATACAACTCAACAATCAAAGCTTCTTTAATATCAGCACCATACTCATCTCGGTCTGGTGGCTTTTTAAAGACACCCTCAAGCTTGCTTCCATCAACCTGAACCCAAGAAGGCATACCAACCGACTGTGCAAGCTTATAGGCATCAGCTATACGCAGCTGATTCTTAGCCTTCTCTCTGACAGCCAAAACATCTCCTGGCTTAACCATGAAAGAAGCAATATTAACAACCTGTCCATTGACGGAAATACTCTTATGCGAGATTAGCTGTCTGGCTTCTGCGCGCGTTGAGCCAAAACCCATACGGTAAACCACATTATCCAAACGGGACTCGAGCAAAGTTAAAAGGGTTGCACCTGTATTTCCTTTACGCCGTTCTGCCTCTGCAAAATAACGACGAAACTGACGCTCTAGAACACCATACATCCGCTTAACTTTTTGCTTTTCACGCAACTGAAGACCGAAATCAGAAGTACGTGCTCCAGATGTTCGACCATGTTGTCCTGGCTTACTTTCAAATTTTGCTTTATCGCCAATAGGACGACGTGCACTCTTCAGAAATAAGTCAGTGCCTTCACGACGAGAGAGCTTAGCTTTGGGTCCCAAATAACGAGCCACTTGAATTCCTTTATCAATCTAAAACCCGGCAAGCTCGGGTAGTTTTAAATTGCCTTATAGCAGGCACAAAACAGTAGTAAAACCAACAATCAGCTGGTAAGTTAAAAGCCGTTAAATACGGCGACGCTTCTGCGGGCGGCAACCGTTATGAGGAACAGGAGTGACATCTGCGATCATATTGATTCTGATACCAAGGCCAGCCAATGCGCGGATAGAAGACTCACGCCCAGGACCAGGTCCTTTAATTCGAACATCAAGATTCTTAATACCTTGCTCTTGTGCAGCTCTTCCGGCAACCTCAGCAGCAACTTGTGCAGCAAAAGGTGTTGACTTACGAGACCCCTTAAAACCTTGACCACCACTAGATGCCCAGGACAAAGCGCCCCCTTGGCGATCGGTAATAGTGATGATAGTATTATTGAAGGAAGCGTGAACATGTGCCACACCATCGACAACATTCTTTCGAACTTTTTTTCGAACGCGCTGTGCCGCAGAATTTTGAACTTTAGCCATAATAATTTATCTCGAAGAGGTCACAATAAAGCGGAACCATGAGTTATTTCTTGACAAGGGCTCCTGACTTACGTGGCCCCTTCCTCGTCCGTGCATTTGTTTTAGTGCGTTGACCACGAACGGGAAGACCGCGCCGATGACGAAAACCACGGTAGCAACCCAAATCCATCAAACGTTTGATATTGATGGAGACCTCACGGCGAAGATCACCCTCGATCGTTAACCTTCCAATCTCATCGCGAATTTTTTCAAGGTCGTTATCAGATAAATCTTTGATTTTGCGATCAAAAGGAACACCAGCAAAATTGCAAATTTTCTTCGCAGTTGTGCGGCCAATGCCGTAGATTGAAGTCAAGCCAATCTCAGCGTGCTTATGGGGGGGTATATTAATACCTGCAATACGTGCCATGTCATCCTCTAGAATATTTCAGCTCAAGTCAACCCTGGCGCTGCTTGTGTCGTGGATCGGTGCAGATAACTCGCACAACACCCTTGCGACGGATAACCTTACAGTTCCGACACATTTTCTTAACTGATGCAGCGACTTTCATTTAAATCTCCAAAATACGGAAGAAAAAAAACATCTACTTAGCACGAAAAACAATTCGAGCCTTGGTAAGATCATAAGGACTCATCTCTACCGTGACCTTATCACCAGGCAAGATTCGAATGTAGTGCATACGCATTTTTCCAGAAATATGACCAAAGACCGTCTTATTATTTTCGAGCTTAACCCTAAAAGTTGCATTTGGAAGATTTTCTAGGATCTCACCCTGCATTTGAATAACATCATCTTTAGCCATAAGTTATTTATCCGAAACCATTAAGGCGACTTAAAGTTCGACTTCTTAAGGAGGGACTCATACTGCTGAGTCATTACATAGCTTTGAACTTGGGCCCAAAAATCCATTGTAACCACAACGATAATCAGGAGAGAGGTGCCACCAAAATAGAAAGGAACATTATACTTTAAGACAAGGAATTCAGGGAACAAACATACAGATGCAATATATATAGCGCCCGCAAGTGTTAACCGTGACAAAATACGGTCAAGCTGCTTTGCAGTATGGTCACCTGGACGGATACCTTGTATAAAAGCGCCACTTTTTTTCAAATTTTCGGCCGTCTCACGACTGTTGAAAACAAGAGCAGTATAGAAAAAACAAAAGAAAATAATTGCAGTAGCATACATCAGGACATACACTGGCTGACCTGGAGATAGCATCGAGGCAATATTTCGAAGCCATAAAAAGCTGTCACCAGATGTAAACCAACTCACTGCTGTAGCAGGCAGCAAGATGATCGATGAGGCGAAAATTGGTGGAATTACACCAGCCATATTAAGCTTGAGCGGCAAGTGTGAGGTTTGCCCACCATAAACACGATTACCGACTTGTCGCTTTGCGTAGCTGATTAAAATTTTTCGCTGCCCTCTTTCAACAAAAACAACAAAAAAAGTAACAAGAAAGACAGAAGCAAGGATGATCAATACCATCAAGGTGGCGGATGAGCCCTGAACTCGAACGATTTCAAATAAACCACCAACAGCACTTGGCAACCCAGCGGCGATGCCTCCAAATATTAATATCGAGATACCATTGCCTAATCCCCGTTCAGTAATTTGCTCACCTAGCCACATGAGGAACATCGTGCCAGCAACAAGGCTGATCACTGCAGTAAGACGAAACTGAAATCCAGGACTCAGAACCAAACCTGGTGAACTCTCCAACCCAAAAGCAATAAAAAAAGCCTGGACAAGAGCCAAGAGCAAAGTACCAATTCGTGTGTACTGCGTAATTTTTCGCCGACCCGATTCACCTTCCTTTTTAAGGGCCTCTAGAGAAGGGACGGCATAAGTCATTAACTGCATGATTATAGATGCAGAAATGTAAGGCATGATACCGAGAGCAAAAACAGTAGCGCGAGAGAGTGCGCCACCAGAAAACATATTAAAAAGATTTAATATTCCACCCTGACTTTGAAACAATCGGGCTAATTCAACAGGGTTGATACCTGGGACGGGAATGTGAGCTCCTACGCGGTATACAACAAGCGCGAGTATCAAGAAAAGGAGGCGACGCCTTAAGTCTGCGAACTTATTAGACTTGGCTAGTAGCTGCGCATTTGCCACAAAAAACCTCGATTAATTGAAAACACCACCTGCAGCCAGGATTGCTTGTTTCGCCTGAGCTGAAGCATTAATATCCTTAAGGACTATCTTCTTAGTAAGAACACCTTTAAGAATAATTTTGACAAATTTGGCAACACTCGGTACTAGGCCTAACTGCTTAAGCGAAAGGATGTCAAACTCTCCTTCAGGAAGACAATTTAACTGCTCAAGAGTTATTTCAGCATTGTATTTAAGCTTAATAGACTTAAAGCCGCGCTTTGGAAGGCGACGCTGCAATGGCATTTGCCCACCCTCGAAACCAACTTTGTGAAATCCACCAGCCCTTGACTTCTGACCCTTGTGCCCACGACCAGCAGTTTTACCAAGCCCAGATCCAATCCCGCGACCGACACGGCGGCGCTCATGCTTGGCACCTGAAGCAGGCTTGATAGTATTAAGTTCCATTATCATCTCACAAAAAATTAGCAAATTTTAACAAGGTAGGAGACCTTATTTATCATTCCTCGAACTGCCGCTGTATCTTCGAGGACGAACTGGCTATTAAGTTTACGCAAACCCAAGCCGCGAACTGTTGCACGATGTGACTCACGAGTACCTGCGATACTGCGTACGAGTTTCACGGTAATTAATTTTTTCTCAGTCACTATTGGCTCCTCAACTAAAAAGCTGCTCAACTGTTAGACCTCGTTTTGCAGCCACCTCTGAGGGAGTGTGAGTACTTCCCAGGGCATCAAGGGTGGCACGAACAAGATTGTAGGGGTTTGATGAGCCTAAACTTTTACATACAATGTCTGTAACGCCCATCACTTCGAAAACAGCACGCATCGGACCACCAGCGATAATGCCAGTACCTGGAGGAGCAGGCGCCATCAACACGTGAGAGGCACCGTGCTCACCAACCACTTTATGATGAATGGTGCCATTTTTCACAGGCATCTTGACCATGTTACGTCGTGCAGACTCCATGGCTTTTTGCACCGCGACAGGGACCTCTTTGGCTTTTCCCTTGCCCATGCCAATGCGCCCATCTCCGTCTCCCACGACAGTCAATGCAGCAAAACTTAGAGTTCTTCCGCCCTTGACGACCTTAGTGACTCGATTAACAGCAATCATTTTTTCTTTCAAGCCATCATCGTTACCATCAGCTTGAGCACGGGATTGAAATTTCGCCATTATGGTCCTTTAATAACTTGTTACACTCAAAATATGAGACCAGCTTCGCGTGCTGCTTCAGCCAACGCCTTAACGCGACCATGGTAAGCAAACCCAGCCCGGTCAAAGGCGACAACACTGACACCAGCCGCATGCGCTCGAATGGCAATCATTCGTCCCACGGCAGCGGCAGCTAGCACGTCAGCGGTCTTACTCCCAACAATAGCTTTGACATCAGCCTGCAGCGTTGATGCGGTTGCTATAATTCGAGAGCCGTCATCTGAAAAGATGGTAGCGTACAAATGTGTGTTGGTGCGAAAAACAGATAACCGAGGCTTGCGTTGGATAGAAATTCGAGCGCGAGTTTGCCTTGCTCTTTTAAGACGCTGTTCTTTTTTGTTAAGCATAATTCGCAACCTTTATTTCTTCTTAGTCTCTTTAAGAACTATTTTCTCGCCAAAATAACGAATACCTTTACCTTTATAAGGCTCAGGTGGTCTTATTGCACGAATTTCAGAGGCTATCTGTCCCACAACTTGCTTATCCGAGCCTGAAATAATAATTTCAGTAGGGGAAGGACATGTAACTTTGACACCACTTGGCATTGGTTTTGAAACAGGGTGTGAAAATCCAATTTGCAAGTTGAGCTGGTTATCCGTGGATTGAGCACGAAAGCCTACACCTACCAAATTAAGTTTTCGAGTGAACCCAGTACTTACACCCGTGACCATATTGGCAAAAAGGGCACGAAAAGTCCCAGATAAAGCATCAGCGGCCACTGACTCGTTAGCAGGAGAAACTTCAATGTGGTTAGAGTTTGTAGTTACCAACACAAGGGGATGTAGGGGACGAACAAGAACACCCAAAATACCTTTGATTGAAATTCCAGAATCGGAAACTATAACATTAACGCCTTCTGGCAAATTGATTGCCATCTTTCCAATGCGAGACATAAAATTCCTTGTTGATCAAGCAACGAAGCAGAGAACCTCACCGCCAATCCCAACTTGACGTGCTTTACGATCAGTCATAACACCCTGAGGAGTTGTGACAATAGCAACCCCAAGGCCGTTCATCACGTTAGGAATTTCGTGCCTACCCTTATAAACTCGAAGACCTGGCCTACTGACACGTTCAATTTTCTCGATAACAGGGCGCCCTGCATAATATTTTAGATTAATAACAAGACGTGGCTTGGAGTCATTGTCAACTATTTTAAAACCATCAATATAACCCTCATCACTCAAAACTTTGGCAATAGCTGCTTTTAATTTTGAAGATGGCATTTCAACAGTAGACTTCTCTACCATTTGCGCATTGCGGATGCGAGTTAGCATATCCGCCACGGGATCACTCATACTCATAATTGATTCTCCTGTCCAGCAATAGTCGTCAACTTACCAACTGGCCTTAACGACCCCAGGGATATCTCCTTTAAAGGCCAATTCCCTGATCTTATTTCTAGCCAAACCAAACTTGCGAAAAGTTCCGCGCGGCCTACCTGTCAGCTCACAGCGATTTCTTTGCCGGGTGGGGTAAGCGTTACGTGGCAGGTGCTGCAACTTGAGCCTAGCTGCATAACGCTCTTCATCAGAACGCTTGGCATCACAAGCAATTGACTTGAATTCAGCATGCTTAGAAGCAAACTTCTTAACCAACTGATCGCGCTTTAGTTCACGTTGAATGAGTGATAGCTTAGCCATGGTACATTTAGTTTTTAAAGGGAAACTTGAATGCGGATAACAGAGCCTTGCACTCATCATCTGTTTTTGCTGACGTAGTGATACTTATATTAAGACCACGCAGCGCATCAATTTTATCGTACTCAACCTCTGGAAATATAATTTGCTCTTTAACCCCGATATTATAATTTCCGCGACCGTCAAAAGCACGGGATGAAATCCCACGAAAGTCACGAACCCTTGGAAGGGCTACGGTTACAAAACGATCAAGAAATTCAAACATTCGCGTACCGCGAAGAGTTACCATACAACCAATAGGAACACCATCACGAATCTTAAATCCAGCAATAGCTTTTTTAGACTTGGTGACCACTGGCTTTTGCCCTGAAATTCTTGTTAAATCAGAAACAGCATGATCCATGACTTTCTTGTCTGAGACGGCCTCACTAACACCCATATTGAGGGTGATTTTAGTCAGCCTTGGAACCTGCATGACAGACTTATAACCAAAAGAGGCCATAAGATCAGGAATCACCTTGGCAACATAATGGCTTTGGAGTCTTGCATAATTTGAATTGGACATAGACACACCTCTTTAAGTGTTGATTAACTCACCACTGGACTTAAAGAATCGATGGCGACTCACTTTATCGCCGTCTTTTTCTTTAAGGAGGCGAATACCTACACGATCTGCCCTACCTAGCACTGAGTTAAAAATAGCGACATTGGATTGATGGATGGTCATATTCTTTTGAATTACACCGCCAGAAATTCCCTTGAGTGGATTCGGCTTAATGTTTTTTTTCATGACATTAACACCATCAACGATGAGCAGCTCATCACTAACGCGAGTTAGAACTACACCACGCTTACCTTTATCTCGACCAGCAAGAACAATAACCTGGTCACCTTTTCGAATTTTATTCATTTTATACCCACTGGAGTCAAAGAACTTCAGGTGCAAGCGAGACAATTTTCATGAAGCGCTCAGTTCGAAGTTCACGCGTCACTGGCCCGAAAATTCGAGTTCCGATAGGCTCAAGTTTTGCATTTAAAAGGACAGCAGCATTACCGTCAAATTTCAGCAAAGAACCGTCTTGTCGACGCACACCTTTGGCAGTGCGAACCACAACAGCACTATAGATTTCCCCTTTTTTTACCCGCCCACGCGGCGCTGCATCTTTAATGCTTACCTTGATGACATCGCCTATTGCAGCGTAGCGCCTCTTGGAGCCACCCAAAACTTTGATGCACACCACAGATTTGGCACCAGTATTATCAGCGACATCAAGTCGCGATTGCATTTGAATCATGATTTAATCTCCAACTTGCACCATAAACGCCAGCGGCAGGCAATGGTCAGTCTTGGCCAGGCTGTTGTAAGCCACTAGGATGAACTAAGGATTTGTAGTGGAAACCCAAAAAAAGCCAAGAGGCATATTTTCAGTGAAGCCAGCTATTGTACTTGCTTTTGGAAACTCTGTCAATAACTTAATTACCAAGTTGGCGCAGTTGCTCAAGAAGAACCTCAGCACTGCTGACATCCAACTTACCAGCATTGTCAACGTTAAGCGTCTTGACGGTCCCATTAACCACAATCATGGAGTAACGTTGAGAGCGCACACCCATTCCACGGCTGGTTAAATCCAACTCCAAGCCCAACAAGCGGGCAAAAAAAGCACTTCCGTCAGCAAGCATCCGAATTGAAGGAGGAACTCGTAAATGTTGTCCCCAAGCCTCCATGACAAAGGCGTCATTCACAGCGACACACCATACTTCATCAATACCAGCCGCCTTCAAAGCTGTTGCATAAAAAATATATCCAGGCAGATGCTTTTCTGAGCAAGTTGGTGTAAAGGCACCAGGTACTGCAACAAGTGCAATAGTTTTAAGCGCTGCAGCAGATGAGACATCGAAACTGATGGGGCCAACTGCACAGCCTGATGCAGCATCGCTATTGAATACATGCAAATTGGCATGAGGGAGTGGGTCGCCTACCTGAATCATTGTCAAACCTCACGCGCCTTTTCAACCAACCGAGACACAACCCAAGCTTTGGTCTTTGAAAGCGGCCGCCCCTCAGCAATCTCAACTGTATCGCCCAGGTGATACTGGTTTAACTCATCATGAGCATGATACTTGCTGGAACGTGCCACAATTTTTCCGTACAACTCGTGCTTGGTACGACGCTCAATGAGTACGGTCACAGTCTTATCACGCTTATCGCTGATGATCCTACCAATCAGCATGCGCGTATTTTTTATTGGAAGCGCTTCTGTACCGCTCATTTCAATACCCCTTGCTCATTTTTTAACTCTTGCAGAACAGTCTTGGCACGAGCGATAGCGCGACGGGTTTTTCCCAGTTGCGTGTGATCGGTCAACTGTTGGCTGCCCTTTTGCATCCGCAGACTAAAGTGGGCTTTTAGAAGCTGGCTCAACTCTAGATCAACGCCGGATGCGCCCTTTTGTCGAAGTTCAGATGCATTCATGATACGGTCCAAAACAAGCGTCAAGCACCAACTTGGCGGGCCACAAATGTGGTCCTCAAAGGCAACTTGGCTGAGGCCAATGTGAAGGCTTCCCGAGCTAATTGCTCTGGAACACCGTTAATTTCATAAAGAACTTTACCAGGCTGGATCTCAGCAACATAGTACTCAGGATTTCCCTTCCCGTTACCCATTCGCACCTCGGCTGGCTTCTGTGAAATAGGCTTGTCGGGAAAAATCCGAATCCAAATCCGTCCGCCACGCTTGACATGACGAGAGATTGCACGACGAGCAGCCTCTATTTGACGTGCAGTTAAACGACCACGCTCGATGGCCTTCAAACCAAAGTCTCCAAATGAGACCTTGGCGCCGCGAGTAGCCACACCAGTATTGCGTCCTTTTTGCTCTTTTCTGAATTTTCGTCGTGCAGGCTGCAACATGATTATTCTCCTTTAACTTCAGGGGGAGCAGCTTTGCGCACTCGCTTCACAGCAGGAACCTTCGGCAAATTCGCATCTGCGAATTTATCAGTGGTTGCATCAGCACGAGGCCGAGGGCCTGCTGGAGGTCTCGAGTTGCGGCGTGGCCGGCGATCATCTTCCTGGGCCTCCACAGACTTTGTCCCTGGCAACTCGCCATGAGCAAGACGATCTCCGCGATAAACCCAACATTTAACACCGATGATGCCGTAAGTTGTCTTAGCCTCTGAAAAACCATAATCGATATCCGCCTTCAGAGTGTGAAGGGGGACCCGACCTTCTCGGTACCATTCGCACCGTGCAATTTCAATCCCATTCAAGCGACCCGAAGACATGAGCTTGATACCCTGAGCGCCAAGTCGCATGGCATTCTGCATAGCACGCTTCATAGCACGACGGAACATGATGCGCTTTTCAAGCTGCTGCGTGATGCTGTCAGCAATTAGCTGGGCATCTATCTCCGGCTTGCGCACCTCTTCGATATTCACAGCCACAGGCACGCCTAAACGACGGCTGAGCTCGGCTTTGAGGTTCTCAATATCCTCACCCTTCTTACCGATAACAACGCCTGGACGTGCTGAAAAGATGGTAATTCGCGCATTTTTTGCAGGTCGCTCAATGAGTATGCGCGACACTGCAGCGGTCTTCAGCTTAACTTTGAGGTATTCGCGAACCCTTAAATCTTCTGCCAGCATTTTGGCAAAGTTTTTGTTAGATGCGTACCAACGAGAGGACCAGTTGCGAGTGACTGGCAGCCGAAACCCGGTTGGATGAATTTTTTGTCCCATAGTTTTCCTTGGCTGCGATTACTGGCCCACAGTCACGAAGATGTGACAGGTGGGTTTGCTGATGCTGTTACCTCGGCCCTTGGCACGAGCCGAAAACCGCTTCAACGTCGCACCCTGCTCGACAAAAATAGTCTTTACGATCAGTTGATCAATATCAGCGCCATCATTATGCTCAGCATTGGCAATTGCGGACTCAAGAGTCTTCTTGATAATTCCTGCTGCCTTTTTTGAAGTGAATGCCAAGATATTGAGCGCTTGATCGACTGACTTGCCACGAATCATATTGGCGACCAGGCGACCCTTGTCGGCTGACAAGCGAACACCACGAGTGATTGAACGGGATTCCATCTTGTCATTCCTCACTTCTTATTGGCTTTTTTATCGGCTGGATGACCTTTGAAGGTCCGCGTCAAAGCAAATTCGCCCAACTTATGCCCAACCATCTGATCGGAAACATAGACAGGTATGTGCTGCTTACCGTTGTGAACAGCAATCGTCAACCCAATGAAATCGGGCAGAATCGTTGAACGACGTGACCAGGTTTTGATTGGCTTCTTGTCTTTGTTAGCCAGCGCTTTTTCAACTTTGGCCAGCAAGTGGTAGTCGACAAAAGGCCCTTTTTTAAGTGATCGGCTCATGTCACCCTCTTATTTTTTTCGACGCGAGACAATCATTGTCTGTGTGCGCTTGTTGTTACGAGTACGGTATCCCTTGGTCAGGGTATTCCATGGAGACACTGGTACTTGGCCTTCACCCGTACGACCTTCACCTCCACCGTGGGGGTGATCGACTGGGTTCATGGCAACGCCTCGAACCGTTGGGCGAATTCCGCGCCAGCGCATAGCCCCAGCCTTGCCATACTGCCTAAGACTGTGTTCTTCGTTTGAGACCTCACCGATGGTTGCCCGGCAATCAATGTGTATCTTGCGAACCTCACCAGAGCGCAAGCGTAGCTGCGCGTAGATTCCTTCGCGCGCCAAGAGCGTCACTGATGCCCCTGCTGACCGAGCAATCTGTGCACCCTTTCCAGGGAGCATTTCGATGCAGTGGATGATTGAGCCAACAGGGATATTGCGAATTGGCAAGGTATTGCCCGCCTTGATAGGGGCCTCAGGACCACTCATCAAAATTGCACCGATTTCTAAGCCACGAGGCGCAATCACGTAGCGACGCTCGCCATCGGCATAGCAGACCAATGCAATATGAGCTGTGCGATTGGGGTCATACTCAATGCGCTCGACTTTGGCAGGAATCCCATCTTTGCAGCGAATGAAATCAACCACACGGTAATGGTGCTTATGCCCGCCCCCTTTGTGTCGAACAGTGATGTGACCATTGTTGTTGCGGCCAGCATGCTGAAATTGCGGCTCAAGCAAAGAGTACTCAGGTCGCCCCTTGTGCAAATGCGCATGAACGACCTTCACAACAGCACGGCGGCCTGGTGAAGTTGGTTTAACTTTAACGATGGCCACTATGCGCCTCCAATATTGAGCTCTTGACCTGCTTTAAGCGCGACATACGCCTTCTTAACGTGATCACGCCGACCCATGGTCTTGCCAGACCGTTTAACTTTGCCTTTTTGCACTACCGTGCGCACAGACTCGACCTGCACATTCAGCAATGACTCAACAGCCGCCTTAATTTCGTGCTTTGTTGCATCTCGAAGTACTTTGAAAAGCACCTGGTTATATTTTTCTTTCACCATGGTCCCTTTTTCACTGACGATGGGCGCCAGAAGAACCTGAGCCAAACGAGACTCATTGAACTTGATTGGACTCATGCGAGCATCTCCTTGAGGTGCTCAATAGCAGCCTTTGTCACCAGCACTTTTTTATAGTGCACCAACACCAATGGATCGGCATAGCGAGGCTCAACAATTAAAATGTTGGAGAGATTTCGGGAGGCCAAAAAGAGATTGTCGTCAAACTGGTCAACGATGACCAAGACAGACTCAAAACCCATGGCCTTGAACTTGGCCGCAAGTGCCTTGGTCTTGGGTGACTCAACACTCAACCCTTCAACTACCGCCAGGCGCCCCTCTCGAGCAAGCTGAGAAAAGATGGATGCCATGCCCGCACGGTACATCTTCTTGTTAACTTTTTGACTGAAGTTTTCATCAGGGGAGTTGGGGAACGTGCGCCCACCTCCACGCCACAATGGGGATGAAGACATACCAGCGCGTGCGCGACCAGTGCCCTTTTGCCGCCAAGGTTTTTTGGTTGTATGAGCTACCGTGGCACGGTCTTTTTGTGCACGGGTTCCTTGGCGGGCGTTGGCTTGGTATGCAACGACAACCTGATGAACCAAAGCTTCGTTATAGTCACGCCCGAAAAGGGCATCCGGGGCGTCAATTTTTGACATCGGCTGACCTTGCTCATTAAGGAGTTCGAGCTGCATCAATGGGCCCCCTTCTTCACTTTAAGCTTGATAGCTGGACGAACCACGACGTGGCCATTTTTTGCACCTGGCACTGCGCCACGAACCAGCAGCAACTGTCGCGCCTCATCGACACGCATAATGGCCAGGTTTTGAACCGTCTTGGTCACATCGCCTCTGTGCCCTGACATTTTTTTTCCTGGGAAAACCCGGCCGGGATCTTGAGCCATTGAGATTGAACCAGGCACATTGTGCGAACGGCTGTTGCCATGAGAGGCTCGCTGCGACTTGAAGTTGTGGCGCTTGATCGTACCCGTGAACCCTTTTCCAATCGATGTCCCTTGAACGTCGACTTTTTGCCCCACCGCGAAGAGACTCACGGGGATGTTGCCACCTGGTAGATACTCGGATGCAATGCTGGCCTCGACTCGGAACTCTTTGAGCACCTCACCGGCCTCGATACCAGCCTTGGCAAAATGGCCAGCCTGCGGCTTAATGACACGCGTTGCGCGACGATGGCCGAAAGCGACCTGTACAGCAACATACCCATCTGAGTCGACTGTTTTGACCTGGGCCACTCGGTTATTTGACACATCTAGCACCGTGACGGGCACAGAATCACCATCGTCGGTAAAGATGCGCATCATGCCCACCTTGCGACCCAGCAAACCCAACTGCCGGCTTAAACTCATAATGTTCTCCAGCCCCTTAGGGGGCCTTTGTTTTAAAGGCCCAACAACGATTGGTTGAGCCGACGGATCTGAGCCCAGCAACCAGAAAGGTTGCGGGCAATTTTTTTCTCAAGCTTTCGATTATAGCAATAATTTTTCTTACTGCAAGCAAAGCCTTGTCTGCTGACCACTTAAAAGCTGGCGGCGGGCGTATCCTGCTTGTGTTTTTATTGCAACTTGATTTCCACATCGACCCCTGCAGGCAAATCGAGCTTCATCAGCGCGTCGACCGTTTTGTCGGTGGGATCCACAATGTCCATCAAACGCTGGTGCGTACGAATTTCAAATTGGTCACGCGAGGTTTTGTTCACGTGTGGCGAGCGCAAGATATCGAAACGCTGCATGCGTGTAGGTAGAGGCACAGGGCCTTTCACGATCGCGCCTGTACGCTTGGCAGTGTCGACAATCTCCAGGGCTGATTGATCGATCAAACGATAATCAAACGCCTTAAGGCGGATTCTGATTTTTTGCTTTTGCATGAAGATTCCTTAAAGAACGTAGGGCTAGACACCCTAAGGTCAACGCATTTTCAGGGGACGCCAAAAGACTTTCCCTGAACTCGGCGGACAGATCACTCAATAATTTTGGCCACAACACCGGCTCCAACAGTTCGACCACCCTCACGGATGGCGAAGCGCAAACCCTCTTCCATCGCGATAGGGTTGATCAGCTTCACCGTGATGCTCACGTTGTCGCCTGGCATGACCATTTCTTTGTCTTTGGGCAGCTCCACAGCACCCGTCACGTCGGTGGTGCGAAAGTAAAATTGCGGACGGTAGTTGTTGAAGAACGGGGTGTGACGCCCCCCCTCATCTTTGCTGAGCACATAGATTTCGGCCGTGAAATGGGTGTGGGGCTTGACGCTTGCAGGCTTGCACAACACCTGACCGCGCTGCACATCTTCACGCTTGGTGCCGCGCAATAAGATGCCAACGTTATCGCCTGCCTGACCCTGATCTAAGAGCTTACGGAACATCTCGACGCCCGTGCAGGTGGTTTTTTGCGTCGCTGCGATGCCCACAATTTCAATTTCTTCTCCAACCTTAACAATGCCGCGCTCAATGCGGCCTGTCACCACCGTGCCCCGGCCGGAGATGGAGAACACATCTTCAACAGGCATTAGGAAGGCGCCGTCTATCGCACGCTCGGGGGTGGGGATGTAGGTATCAAGGGCCTCAGCCAGCTTCATGATGGCGCCTTCTCCCAACTCGCCCTTGTCGCCCTCCATCGCCAACTTGGCGCTGCCATGAACGATCGGGGTCTTGTCGCCCGGGAAATCGTATTTATCTAGCAGCTCGCGGACCTCCATCTCGACCAGCTCGAGCAACTCGGCATCATCGACCATGTCGCATTTGTTCAAGAACACGATGATGTAAGGCACCCCCACTTGGCGCGCCAACAAAATGTGCTCGCGCGTTTGAGGCATCGGGCCATCAGCGGCTGAGCACACCAAAATGGCCCCGTCCATTTGCGCTGCGCCAGTGATCATGTTTTTGACATAGTCGGCGTGACCTGGGCAGTCAACGTGCGCGTAATGCCGATTGGCTGTCTCGTACTCGACATGAGCCGTGTTGATGGTGATGCCGCGAGCTTTTTCTTCAGGCGCTGCATCAATTTGATCGTAAGCCCTGGCTTCGCCACCGAACTTCGCAGCCAACACAGTGGTGATCGCCGCAGTGAGCGTGGTTTTGCCATGGTCGACGTGGCCAATGGTGCCCACGTTAACGTGGGGTTTCGTGCGTTCAAACTTGGCTTTTGCCATTTTTTGCTCCTCGGTATCGAGAAAATGAAGATTTCACTTGGGGCGCGAATGCCCAACATCAGAGGTGGTGCCCATAGCGCGGATCGAACGCGCGACCTCTCCCTTACCAAGGGAGTGCTCTACCACTGAGCCATATGGGCACTGTCTAAGTGCAGACCAATTAAGCCAGAAACCAGCCTAACCAGCCCAGCTACTAAGCCATAACCATTCACATCAACTTGCGTACAGCCAATAACCAAGCTGTTTATGACAAAAATCAATCCAAAAATATGAAACCAAACCCTGGAGCGGGAGACGGGAATCGAACCCGCGTCATTAGCTTGGAAGGCTAGGGTTCTACCATTGAACTACTCCCGCATGCGCAACACTCGAATGAATTTTTGAATCTGACTGAAATTTTTTTGTCAGGCCGGTAACCACCTACTGGCTCACCGGCCCATTATGCGAAACTTAAAAACTTAAAAACTTAAAAACTTAAGACATCTGGTGGAGGAGGCTGGATTCGAACCAGCGTACTCGTAAGAGGGCAGATTTACAGTCTGCTGCCATTAACCACTCGGCCACCCCTCCTAAATTAGCCGGTGAATGTACCACGTTTACGACAGTTGCGGCAACCCTCCAACTCTCACGCACCGCAAGCATTGAGCCCACCCCCTGCACAGCAGTAACGTCGACTTCCAGATTCATGCAGGCCAATCCCACACTTGCTCGGATGTACAAAGGTGCTCGCTCGCCGCACTGAAATGGCTGCAGCCGATAAATGGATGCGGGCCTCGCATTGCAGACAGGGGTGAGGGGTGGTTACAGCGCAAGATGAGATGGGGTCGCGCCCCCTCAATCAGGCCAACTTTAGACTGGGCATGCGCACCCCAAAGCATGAAAACTTTGGGTCGGGCATCACTTGCCAGGGCCCGTACAACAGCGTTGGTCAAGGATTCCCAGCCTCGCCCGGCATGGCTGGCCGGGCAGCCCTGGGCTACAGTTAAGACCGTGTTGAGCAGCAGAATTCCTGAGCGCGCCCACAACGCGAGGTGCCCTGACTCAGGCGGTTTGAGATGCGGGCGGCTGCGACTGAGCTCTTTGAGGATGTTGCGCAAACTCGGCGGGATGGCTTGCCCTGCCGGCACGGAAAAGGCCAGCCCCTCGGCCTGGCCAGGCGCGTGATACGGGTCTTGCCCCAAAATCAAAACTCGCGTGTCTGCCAGTGCGGTGAGGCGCAAAGCGCGAAAAACATCGGCTGGATAAACAATTTCGCCACCCCTCACTTGGTCATCAACCCACCTAACGAGCCGCTGACCGTCGTTACTGCAGCGCCAAGCAGTCAACAGGGGCTGCCAATCATTGGAAACAGCGTCAAGAAGCCCCCCAAGGGGTTGGCATAGAGCAGACGGATCATGAGAGGCACCCACCATCAGCCTGAACTATGGGGCCGGCTCATTAGTGAGCAGCGCAGCCAGTGCCAACCCCGGGTCGGGTGCACGCATGAACGCCTCACCCACCAAAAATGCACCAACTCCAGCATCGCACATCAGCCGCACATCTGCCCTAGAGAAAATGCCACTTTCAGTGACTACCAGATGCCCAGAGGGGACATGGGGCAACAACGACAAGGTTGTATCAAGGCTGACCTCAAAGTTGCGCAAGTTTCGATTGTTGATCCCAAGCAAAGCGGTTTTCAAGCGCAGAGCTCGCTCAAGCTCGGGGCGGTCGTGGACCTCAACGAGCACAGCCATGCCCAAGGCGCGAGCTTGGGCCTCGAGGTCAATCATCCTGGCATCATCCAGGCAGGCTGCGATCAACAAGATGCAATCAGCCCCCAGTGCTCGCGCCTCATAGATCTGGTAGGCGTCTACCATGAAGTCTTTGCGCAATACGGGTAAAGCGCAAGCCGCACGAGCTTGCTGCAAGTGGGCGGCACAGCCTTGAAAATAGTGAGCATCAGTTAAGACACTGAGACAGGTAGCGCCGTGCTTTGCATAGTTGGCAGCGATGTCAGATGGCACAAAGTGCTCGCGCAAGATACCTTTGCTGGGGCTGGCTTTTTTGACCTCAGCAATGACCGCCACCCGACGGGCTTTGACAGCGTCTCGCAAAGCACCCGCAAAATCGCGCAGCTCACCCCGACTTTCAGCCTCTTGGCGCCAGGAGGCCAGGTCGCGAAGGGAGCGGGCGTGGACGAGCTCTTCGCGTTTGGTCTGCACGATGCGCCGAAGGATGTCAGCGCTCATGAGGATGTCCTAAAATTTTGTGTACGTTGGATAAAAGCTTGACAGGTGGCTTGTGCGCGGCCTGAGCGCAGTGCCTCGCGGGCCAGCACCATCCCCTCTTGAGGGGTCGTCGCCACGTCGGCAGTGTACAAAGCCATGGCGGCATTGAGCAGCACGATGTCACGGGCTGGGCCAGCCTGATCGGCAAGTACCGCCTGCAACAACGCACGTGATTGCTCGGGGCTGCCCACGCGCAAAGGGTCCAAGCCCGCCGAGACGAGCCCAAGCTCTTGCGGGTGAAGGGCATACTCAAGAATCTGGCCCGCCTTAAGTTCGCCGACCCAGGTTGGGCCGCTAAGAGACACCTCATCAAGCCCATCTTGGCCGTGCACCACCAAAGCTCTCTTGGCTCCGAGTTGCTGCAAAACACGCACTTGAATGCCCACCAGCTCGGGGTGAAAAACCCCCATCAAGATGTGTGGCGCGTCAGCGGGGTTGGTCAAGGGCCCCAGGATATTGAAGAGGGTGCGCACCCCAAGCGCCTTGCGCACGGGGGCCACATTTTTCATGGCTGGGTGGTGATTGGGTGCAAACATGAAACCGAGGCCTGTGTCTTCAAGGCAATTGGCAATTTGGTCTGGGCTGAGCATGAGGTTGACGCCCAAAGCCTCGAGAACGTCGGCGCTGCCAGATTTGCTTGACACGCTGCGCCCCCCGTGTTTGCTGATGCGAGCCCCGGCAGCCGCGGCCACGAACATGCTGCAGGTGGAGATGTTGAATGTATGCAGCGCATCGCCGCCTGTGCCAACGATGTCGAGCAAGTGTGTTGTGTCTTTGATCTGCACTTTGGTCGAGAACTCACGCATAACCTTGGCGGCTGCAGTGATCTCTCCAATGGTTTCTTTTTTGATGCGCAGGCCAACCAAAAGCGCGGCCATCATCGGTGCAGGCATCTCGCCTTGCATGATTCGGCGCATCAGCACCCCCATGTCCTCGTGCGTGAGTTCACGCTGCTCGATGACGTGTTGAAGAGCCTCGGTGTCAGTGATCTCGTTCATGAGCTTGCGCGCTGGAGATCAAGAAAGTTTTGAAGCATGGCGTGTCCGTGCTGAGTGAGGATGGACTCAGGATGAAACTGCACACCCTCAATCGGGGTGCTGGTGCCTGCCAAGCCCCGGTGGCGCACGCCCATGATCTCGCCGTCTTCAGCCGTGGCGGTAACGACAAGCTCTGGCACCAAAGAACTGGGCTCGATGGCCAGTGAGTGATAGCGGATGACGTCGAAATTAGCTGGTAGGCCGCTAAAAAGACCTTGCTGGTCTGTTGCGATCACGCTGGCCTTGCCGTGCATTTGGCGTTGCGC
The DNA here is from genome assembly GCA_031376995.1 of Burkholderiales bacterium. Lineage (GTDB taxonomy): Bacteria > Pseudomonadota > Gammaproteobacteria > Burkholderiales > Burkholderiaceae_C > CANHBY01. The sequence goes on along the minus strand of JANMEO010000133.1, from coordinate 3,099 downwards.
GCGAACAATACGCCCTCCCAAAGCTGCCGCGATGGCTTGATGACCCAAGCACACCCCCAGCAAGGGGAGCTTGCCCATGAAGTGGGCGACAGCGCTGACGCAGATGCCTGCCTCAGCAGGAGAACAGGGCCCTGGAGACAGCACCAAACGATCCGGCTTCAGCGCCGTGATGCCTTCAAGGGTGATCTCGTCATTGCGAAACACCCGCACGTCTTGACCCAATTCGGCAAAGTACTGGACAAGGTTGAATGTGAAGCTGTCATAGTTGTCGATCATCAGTAACATAAATGCCCTCGAAACCAGGGGTGCATGCGCTTTCAATCTGAAGATGCCTTCGCTACGGCGCACAAGTTGAATTATCTCCGACAGCACCCAAGCCGACGCTTTAGGCATGCAGGTACTGGATCAGTACCTGGCTTTGTTATGATCGTCGACTTTCAGTCGAACAGCCCTTGAAGGCCCTTGGGGGTTTCACATGTTCCGATGGCCGGCATCTCAACGTGGCGAACGCGACGCCACGGTGCCCAACACCTTTCATGAAGCCCTATGAGCTCTTTTCCTGCCATCACACAATTGCTGACGCGGCGCAGGCAGTTTGAGGCTGTGGCCACCCGCCGCTGGGAGTTACACCCCGCTTCTGAATCCGTGACTGAGCCAGCCATTTACCTGCCAGACACCATGAACCGCGTGACAGGCCTTTGGACCCAAAATAAGGATGCCAAGACTTGGCAAATCGAGCTCAAACGTATCACTGGGGGGGTGACTCAACATGGTGCCGTTGAAGCCATGGAGTTTCGAGATGTGCAATTGCATGAGGGTTTTTTGTACGCTGGTGGCGCAAAACTGCAACTTGAACCGCGCCGACAGTCGCTCAGGCCTATGCCCCGAAATGCTCCGCAGCTGGATCAAGCGGCGCTGGCATGCACCTTTTTTGGCAACCGCTATTTTGGCCACTTTCTGATCGATGATCTGCCGCTGACCATGCTGGCAAAACAGTTCGCCCCGCCCTTTCGTTGCGGCCAACCGCTCTCAACACACCAGCAGGCCTTAGTTAGCAAGCTGGATTTGCATGCGCAGCCCTATACATCAGCCCACATCAAACATTTGCATACGTTTATTGATTTTGGCCAAGGTCCTTACAAACGAGAGCGTTATCAAGCATTGCGCAAGACGCTGCTGTCAGGCCATAAACCCAGCGGCTATCGTGGAGCCATGATTTTGCGGGGCACCTCAGGTGTTTTGCGAAAAATGGCCAATGAGGCTGCACTGGCTGAATACCTAGCGGGGCAAGGGTTCGCCATTTTGGACCCGCTTCAAATGCCTTTAGACGACATCATTCAAACCCTGTGTGGCGTGGAGGTGGTGGTGGGTGTCGAGGGCAGCCAGTTGCTGTTTGCCCCCTGGACCATGTCGGAAAAGGGCACGCTGATGGTGCTACAACCACCCTTTCGTTTTAACAACGTCAACAAAAATTACACCGATTGCTTGGGTCAAAAATATGCCTTCGTCATCGGACACCCAAAAGATGATGGGTTTGTGATTGACTTTGACGAATTTAAAACCGTTCTCGACAAGGCCACAGGGTATATACCCGTCGGCCTTGATACTTGAGAACCCACCTTATGGACTATGTCATCGTGGTACAGGCGCCTGCTTATGCGCTAGGCGCCGATCGCTTTTCAACTGAAAGCGCATTTGCCGAACATTTAAAGGCGCTGCGCCATGCCTTGGGGCCTGAGTTTTCACGGCTGGTGTTGATTGCCCCCTCTTTGCCCGAGGCCAACTACCAACAACAAAAGGCTTTTCTCGGCACCCTGGATGCGGTGAATGATGGGATTGTTTTTATCCCCGCATTCCCTGCCAACCTCAGAGCCAGTCAATTTTGGTTGAACCATGCCAAGCCGTTGTGGTGTCGACTTAAAGAAGTCATCATCAAAGCCGGTGTCGTGCACTCAGGCATGTCGACCGATACCTGGCGCCCGCTGATGACCATGGCAAATTTGGTCGCCTGGAGACTCAAGCGACCAGTGGTGTTTGTGGTGGACATTGATTTTCGCCAGCACGCACAGCGGCTGTATCGCCTGGGCACTTGGAGCATCAAGGCCTACCTGGTCAATAGGCTGCTGCATGATCCATTCAAGTTTGTGCAATGTTGGCTGGCGCCTCGCATGTCTGAGCTTGTGCTGTTCAAAAGTGCCTCGCTGGTGCGTGATTTTGGCAAGGGGCGGCTTCATGTCAAAAATTTCTTTGACACGGCACACGACCTCGAACACGTTTTATCACCGCAGGCCCTGGCCCAGCGGCAAGACTGGCTGAAAGACCCCACGCAGCCCCTGGAGCTGGCTTACTTTGGGAGACTGGTGGCCTACAAGGGCATGGACCGCATGGTCGAGGCCGTACGTATCGCGCGCAGCCAAGGGACAGATGTGCGGCTGACGCTGATCGGCGCGGGAGAATGTTTGTCAGGGCTTCAATCCCAAGTACAGGCCGCCAACCTGGGCTCTAGCGTGCGGTTTTTGCCCCAGGTTCCTTATGGCCCCGACTTGTTCAACCAGCTCAATCGGGTGCACTTATCGCTGGCCGCACCGTTGACCGAAGACACCCCTCGCTCAGCGTTTGACTCGATGGCGCGCGGCATTCCGATTGTGGCGTTTGACATCACCTACTTCAAAGATTTGGCGCAGGCCAGCGGCGCGGTAACACTGGCTGCTTGGCCGTCGTCTGCAGCCATGGCCGAGCAATTGATCAGGCTTGACAGCCACCGCACCGAGATTGCAGCGATGGCTGCGCGTGCGGTGGCATTTGCTCAAGAAAACACACAGCAAGTCTGGCTCAACAAGCGCCTCGGCTGGACGCGAGAATTTGCAACCCCGCAGATTGCCCCTCTCACCCTTTAACGGCACAGCATCTTCAGTTCTGATCGGCAGATACGCATCGGAACTGAAGATGCTGTGATCATGAGCCGTTTGAGACTAGGGGCTGTTCGGAAAATCGTCGTCGGTCAGAAAATGGTCTATTGGAGCGGGCTGCAAGGCGAAAAGCACAGCAATACCTATGGGTATTGCGAGCATTTTCAACGCCGCAGACCGCTTCAAGAGG
>JANMEO010000127.1:0-6571 GCA_031376995.1 Burkholderiales bacterium | reverse complement strand
TGCGCGACAGGCTGGGTGCACAAGATTTCGAAGTACTGCGCGCTCAGATCGAGACATTGCAATACGACGATGCCTCAGCATCGCTTCAGGCTGTGATGCTGCAGTCGCGTTGAAGCAGGACTTGTACGCTGCGCAAAGGTTATGTTGGTCAGTGGCTGGTCTAGCTTACATGATGACCATCCGATGTTGCATCGTGCCGTGCGTCGTCTTCGGAGTGGATATGGGGGTTCTAAGCCAGCCTGTCATAGGGTGCGGATAACCCCCATCCTATGCTGATCAAATTTGCAGATTATTCGTTCATCGACAATGAATCACCTTGGTCAACGGCTGACCTTGGCCTTCGAGGTGCCAGTTGGCCCAGATGTGGCCCACGTCATCAGGCTCTAGCGCCAGCCAGTTGCGGGCACCGATCAGGTAGCGGCCGTTACCTGATAGGGATTGCATTGAGGCAGTGATACCGCGGTCGATCTGTTCAACTTTGCCAGACATTGACTCCAATACATAGCGTGCCAATGCAGGCGGCGCTGGGTGTACGACACCAGTGGAGACCAACTGATTGATCACGGCTTCAGACCCCGCATGTTCACTGCGCGTGGACTCGATCACACTGAGTGCACCCACGTGCACGTCTCCAGAGAGGATCGTCACCCTACAGCTCTTTTCCTTGGCATGGTCGAGCAGGCGGTGAATCAGGCGCAACCTCTCCTGTAAGTGGGATACGCTGCGCCAGTGGTCGCGCAGATCGTCTTCGAGTTCCTGCTGCCCCGGCAGGACCGAGAGCAATCGCTCGATTTTGCCCAGGTCAAGGTAGGCCACAGGAATGCTAGAAAGCAGCAGCAGGTGCTTGTGGCCCTTTGCCTGGTCCATCCAGGCATACAGTGCCTGCCAGCTATTTGGTGAAACGATCTGGTCCTGCTGTAAGTCGAGCGCAGGTCGGCGCTCGCTGCGCAGGTCTGGCACCAGCACGGCGAGTCCGCCCAGGCCAGTGAAGCCGAGGCTAAAAGCACTCTGATTTGGGATCACGCAAGGGTGCAGCTCGTTGTCTGCGCATTGCCACTGGAAGACTCTAAAGTAGCGCCGTGCGGTCTCAAAAATGCCTTGATAGACCGGGCAATCATGAATGTCTGCAGGGTAAGAGCCCCAGCCGTCCATGATGTCGTGGTCGTCCCACATCATCACGGTTGGAATTGATTGGAGCATGGCGAGGGGCTCCGCCTGCGACCAACGCTTGAGGTACAGGTCGGCGAAGAAGGCGTCCAGCTGCCGACGCATCTCCACCGTGAACCTGGCTTTGTAGCGCGCGTTGCGATCCAGGTTGGTCCATTGCTCAAGCGAGCTCACGCTCCTCCACATGTCGTCAGAGTAAACCTGGTCGCCACCCAGTAGTAACAGGTGGTAAGGCTGGCGGGCGTGCAGGTCAGACATGTGCTGCCAGCGCTCGTTTTTGTTGTGTACCTGCTTCATCAGCTTGGGATCAGAAAATCCGTTGCACGAGGCATAAGCCAGCCTTGGCGACTGTCCCAACACGGGCACATGGAAGTTTCCCTTGAAGTCGTCAATCACGTAGATCACTGGGCCGCTGGAAAAGGGCACACTGATGTCATAACGCCAAGCAGTTTTTGTGGGCTTGTCGAAGGGCAGGTCAGCCACTTTGTGGGGCGCTGCAACCGTGCCAGCCGACAGCAGCGACGCCTGAGGCGGCAAATCATTCAGGGGTAGCACGACCAGGGCTGATAAGCGGTATTGGTCATGTGCTGCGCCACGGAACTGCAGAATAGGTCCCCAAAAATTGATCACAGGGTTCGTGGAAGTGGGCTGAGGTGTGATTCTCACCGCTTATCCTCTTACTGTGCCAAACGGGTTCTGTCGCAGTAAGCCCACTGAGGCAAAAAGACTGGATGATCCCAATCCAAAGCCTTGGCTTAGCCGTGGGAGTCTTGATGTTGCCAACTTGCTGCATCCGCTGCATTCTTGACTTGCTGCATGTATACCCCTCGGAATTGAAGATGCTGGGTTGATGGGTTGTTTGGGGAATGGGGGCGTCCATGTACGCCTTGCTGAATGACTCAATGAACTTTTGCGTAGGTATTTAAAATTAAGTTCTAATCGAAAAATTATTTGAGCGTCTGGCCAATGACCAGTCATTTTGATCGACTTATAGTATTTGCAGTGTCGTCCAATGAGAAAAAAAGTCCATAGCTTTTCTACAAAAAATGGGGCTTTTAATCCCACACCGTCAGCCTCTCGCGTGCTTGTTGCTGGTGACGGTGAGATCAGTTTGCAAGGGTTATCAGATCGGCACCTTGACCTGCTTGGCGCGGTGGCGCTGGGTGTTAATTCGCGCAACGTGGCTTGGGTCACGAGCCTGCTCAACAAGATACATGCGCTGACACAGGTTGGCGAGCGCTACAGTCAAGACGAAGTCAAGCAAATGATCAGCGAGTTGGTGCGGCAGGGCATTTTGCTGGAAAGTTCGTACCGGCAAGGCAGTTGGCATTTGAAGAAAGAGCTCAACAGCAAGGTTTATCTCAGGCTGGTCGATGCGCGTGAAGCTGTCGCATTGAGGGCAGCCCTGGTCGACACGCTGAAATACAAAGACGGCGCAGCTTTTCCAGATAACGTCACAGCAATTGCCATCATCAGGTTCGCTCTGATGACCCAGATGCCATTCTCGGAGATTGAGTCGTACAACGCTCGGTGCGGCTGGAGCTTCTCATGGGAAGAGATGCTAAAAGTGGCGGCCTTTGGCTACATCAATGAGGCCTCATTGATGAGGCTTCCAGATTTTTTGCGCCATGAATTTTTGTGTCATGAGTTGTCTGAACTCATGACTTCGTTGAGCCTCTCAAAGCTGCCTTTGATCTCGTTGGTTCGTGCCTATTTGGCGACCCATCCACAAGACATCACATTGCGTGCCATGTTTGTCGAGTATTTGGTGTGGGCAGATTGCCTTGACGAAGCGCGAGATATTGTTATGCCATTGCGGGTGCCTGAACAAGGTGATCTCAACGCCAGGGGATTGGCCCAAGCCGTTGAGGCTGCAGTGCTGGTACGCCAAGGGTATTGGGTTCAAGCCGAGGCAGCTTTTGAGCTGGCTTTTGCCGATTTGAGGACGGCGTCGGGTAAGCGCAAAAATCTTTTGCCTGATGGGCTTGCCGGTGCTTATGTGCTGTCGCTGTTGGCCCAGAAAACTTCACTGCACGATGTCAAGGCGCTGAAGTTTTGTTTGGCTGAAGGTGGGCGACGTGTGCCTGTCTTAGAGCATTGGAGCGGCATTGTCGCTTTGGCTTTGCAAGTGCGTCAGGGCCAGCACGCTGATGGCCCTGATATCTATGAGAATTCAGAGGCCAAATTTTTTTCGTATCGCACAGCCTTGTGGAGCTGGTTGATGTTGGCTTGGCTCAAAAAAGATTCAACTCCCCAGACCCTGAAACCGAGTCATTTGCTGTCCATCGATCTTTTGCGCCAGGAATTGAGTGCTGCGGGCTTGCTAGGTTTTGTGGGGTCTTTGGATGATGCAGTGAATGTGCTGCGGGGGGTGACGACACGGCCTGATTTTTTTGTGCCACCACCGCTTGAGGCCTGGCGGGTGGCGCTGGCGGCTTTGGAGGCCGTGGCCACCCCGCCCCCACTTGCCTCCCTTGATTCCAGTGCTGAAAGTCGGTTTTTGTGGGTGCTTTGTGCTCAGCCCAATGGGGCGTTGCTCGACATTCGGCCCTATGAGCAAAAGAGAGGTCAGCGCGGCTGGAGCAAACCCAAAGACATCTCTCTTCTCAAGCTCAGCAAAGCTACCAACCTCTTGCCTGCCGATGCGGCCGTGGTACGTGCCATACGCAAGCCTCCGTTCAATCGCAGTGCGCGGCTTGATTTGGCCACTGCGGCAATGGCCTTGGTGGGGCATCCGCACCTTGAGTTTGATGATGCGCCTGGCGTGTCGGTTAATCTTGTTGAAGACTCACCGGAGATTGATGTGGTTCAGGTGGGAGATCAGCGCCGCGTGCGCATGTTGCCAGGGTTGCACCCCCGGCGCGCCCTCTCGATGTATCCGATATGGGCTGCCGAAGACAAAGAGCTTGAGGCCCTTGAGGGGATCAGTGTGGTGCGCGAATCTAAGCAACGTGCTCGTCTGATTCGCCTCTCAGCTGCCCATAGGCGGGTGGCGCAGTTGCTGGGGGATGGCCTGCTGGTGCCGGCCGATGGTTTGCCCCAACTTGAGCAGGTGCTCAAGGGTTTGGGGGCCCATTTTCAGGTGCATGCTGACGAAGTGAGGGCTGACCGCGAAGTGGCTTGCGAAGCCCGCTTGCGGGCTGAGGTGGCGCCTTCGGGGGATGGGGTGACCCTGCGTTTGGTGGTGGCGCCACTGGGCGCAGAGGGGCCCAGGCTGCCGCCTGGCCAGGGGCGCCAGCGCCTTGTTGGGGCCATCAAGGGTGAGACGTTGGGGGTGCAGCGTGATTTGGCGCAAGAGCGCACTCACCTCAACACGGTGATGGATGCTTGCCCGATGCTTGACCCTGTGCTGCCTGGTCAAGCCAGTCTCGAGTGGCAGCTCGATGGGGCTGATGATGCGCTTTCGTTGGTTGAGCAGTTGTATGCCTTGCAAGCCACGGGTGCTGCGCTCGCAGCGCTGGATTGGCCGGCCGGCAAAGCCATTCGTGTTGACACCGCTGCTTTGTCGCAATTGCAGCTTCAAGTGCGCAGCGCCAACGAGTGGTTTGGTTTGCAAGGCGGGGTGACAGTCGACGAGGGTTTGGTGTTCAGCCTAGCGCAAATGCTGGACTGGTCTCGCAGTGGCAAGAGCCGCTTTGTTGCACTGGGTGAGGGGCGCTATTTGGCGCTGACCCAAGAGTTGCGTTCTCGGCTCGCTGAGCTGGGGTCGGTGGCCGATGTGCAGCGCGGCGAGGCGCGCGTGCCTTTGGTCGCTGCGGCTTGGCTTGAGTCAGTGGTCGACGGCGCACAGGTGCAGGCTGATAAGGCATTTGGTCAGCGCATCAAGCGGTTGATCAGCGCCCAAGAGGCTTGCATTGATCTGCCCTCGGGTTTGCAGGCTCAGCTGCGCCCCTATCAAGAAGAAGGCTATCAATGGGCCATGCGTTTGGCGCAGGCAGGTTTGGGCGCTTGCTTGGCTGACGACATGGGCTTGGGCAAGACGCTGCAGGCATTGGCAGTGCTTTTGGCGCGAGCCCAGGGTGGGCCGGCGCTGTTGGTGGCGCCGTCATCGCTGATGGGCAATTGGCAAGCCGAAGCTCGCCGTTTTTCGCCTTCACTGCAGTTTCAGGTTTATGGCGAGACTGAGCGCAATGGCTTGATCGAGCGTCTGGGACCGCACGATGTGCTTTTGGTGTCTTATCAGTTGCATCAACAAAATGTTGAGGCCTTCGCTGCGCGTGAGTGGCACACCCTGGTGCTCGATGAAGCGCAGGCGATCAAAAATGCCGCTGCCAAGCGGGCGCAAGCGGTGTATGACATGCGTTCAGCATTTCGCCTGGCTCTGTCAGGCACCCCCATTGAAAACCGATTGTCTGAGTTATGGTCGGTGATGCGCGTATGCAACCCGGGGCTTTTGGGCACCCTCACGCGCTTTAATGAGCGTTTTGCAGGCCCGATCGAGCGCGATCGCAACCGCCAAGCACAGCGCAACCTGCGTCGCCTGATTGCGCCCTTTGTCTTGCGCCGCACGAAAGCCCAGGTGCTTGACGATCTGCCTCCTCGCACTGAGCTCACACTCACGGTAGAGCCTGATGCCACAGAGAAAGCGCACTACGAGGCCTTGCGTCGCCAAGCGCTCGAAGCCGCCCAAGAGAGCCTGAGCGGTCGCTCAGGGGGGCAGGCGCAAATCAACATTTTGGCCCAGCTGACCCGACTTCGCCGAGCAGCCTGTGACCCGCGCTTGGTCAGCCCGGGCTTGAGTCTTGTGGGCGCGAAGGTTCAGGCTTTTGGCGAGCTGGCGACCGAGCTTTCAGCTAATGGGCATAAGGCACTGGTGTTCAGTCAGTTTGTTGATTTCTTGACGTTGCTGCGCGAACCCCTCGACAAGGCTGGTATCAAATACCAATACCTTGATGGTGCCACCCCAACCGCCGAGCGTACAAGGCGTGTGGCTGCGTTTCAAGCGGGCGAGGGTGATTTTTTTCTGATCAGCCTGAAGGCTGGGGGCTTTGGTCTTAACCTCACCATGGCCGACTATGTGGTCATTGCCGACCCGTGGTGGAACCCTGCTGCCGAAGACCAGGCCAGCGGCCGTGCCCACCGAATTGGGCAGCTGCGGCCCGTGACGGTCTATCGCTTGGTCAACCGAGGCACCCTCGAAGAGCGTATCGTGGCCTTGCACCAAAGCAAGCGCGATTTGGCAGACAGTGTGCTCGAAGGCGGCGAGTTGGGGGGGGTGTTGAAGGCTGATGAGCTGGTGGCGTTGATGCAGGGGGACTGAACGCCGGAGTTCGACACTTCCAGGGTCATTTTCCAACATAAGCGCTTAGTCGGGTCATATAAATCAAGCACTTGCGCGCGACACGAGTGCCATTTTTCAACTATTTTGTAGTGCCAATTTATGACATTTATGTAGTTTTTAACC
>JANMEO010000005.1:0-6496 GCA_031376995.1 Burkholderiales bacterium | reverse complement strand
GCAGCATCAGGGTGTGCGGACATGAGTCTGAAACTCCGTGTGAGTTTGGGCGTGAAATAATTGCCTGATTCTACAAACGGCGGCGCTCTTTACCGTCATCGATTCTGATTACAGCGATTGGTCGCCCGTGCGTTCCTGGCTCATTTTTTCTGTATGGACTACGGCACTTGCCGCTTGGGGGCTGCTGGCTGCACCAGCGAGGGCTCAACCAACCTCCGCCCCCGCCACCGCCGCGAGCCACAAAGCTGCAGGCACAGTGTTGCAGGCACAAACCATTCGTGGCACACCTGACCAACAAACCATCGCTGAAGGTGACGCTGAGTTGCAGCATGAAAACATCACCATTCATGCCGACCAGCTCAGTTATGACCAGCGCGACGCCACCGCCCGAGCCACAGGCAACGTGGTGGTGCTGCTCAATGGCGACACAGTTCGTGGCCCCGAGCTCCAAGTTCAAATAGACACCTATCAAGGATTTTTTCTCACCCCCAGCTATGTATTGAGCCGCAATGGGGCAACAGGGCGCGCCAAACGAGCTGATTTTTTAGACCGGCAGCGCTGGGTCACGCTGGACAGCACCTACTCAAGCTGCACCCCAGATGCCAATGAGCAACGTGATTGGGAGCTCAGCGCTAAACGACTCAAAATTGATTACGAAAAAAACGAAGGAATCGCTGAAGGGGCGGTTCTGCGCTTTATGAACGTCGCCATTTTGGCCGCTCCGTCACTGAGCTTTCCGCTTGGCAAAGAGCGAAAATCAGGCTGGCTTCCGCCCACTTATGAGTTTGATACTCGCAGCGGCCAGCAGGTCAGTGCGCCTTACTACTGGAACATCGCACCGCACATGGATGCCACTTTGACGCCGCAGGTGCTCGCTCGCCGTGGCATGGGCCTGAACACTCAGTTTCGCCACATGGGCTCAGCCTCTGAGGGCGATTTCAATATCAACTGGGTGCCCACTGACAGACTCGCTGATCGCAGCCGCTATGGCCTGAACCTGTCCAATCAGGCCCGCCTGAGTGACACCACTGACCTCAATCTGAGTGTGATTCGCGTCTCAGATGACGACTATTGGAAAGATTTTTACCGTGGTGTGGGCAGCATCACCCCGCGCTTGCTGCGCTCAGACCTCAACACCACGCGCACCGACGCCCATTGGATCAGCTATGCACGCGTTCAAAGATGGCAAGTGCTGCAATCTGATGTTTTGGCTGAACTCATTGAGGCCCCCTATCAGCGCAGCCCCCAAATTGGCGCGCGCACTGAGCAGTTTTTAAGCAACAACCTGCGGGTTGCGTTTGAAGGTGAATTCAACCACTTCACCAACCCAACAGGCACCCCCGAAGCACAACATCCCACGGGCATGCGGCTGCACTCTGTGGCCAGTATCAGCCGTCCGTGGATCTCCCCCGCATGGGGGATTTCACCCAAGCTGTCATTCAATGCCGCGTCTTATGCCATGGACGACGAGCTGGCCAGCGGGCGCTACGCGGGCCGAAAAAATGCAAGTCGCCTGATCCCAACAGCCAGTCTAGACAGCCACTGGGTGCTAGAGCGCAGCAGCACCTGGTTTGGACAAAGCATGCGTCAAACTCTAGAGCCACGGGTGGTCTACAGCTATACGCCTTACCGAGATCAGTCTGGCCTGCCAGTTTTTGACTCGGCCCCCATTGATGTCACCTTTGACTCGATTTTTTTTGACAACCCTTTCAGTGGGATTGATCGAGTCGCTGACACCAACCAGATCACAGCAGGCCTGAGCACCCGCCTGATCGATAGCAGCACCGGCGCCCAGGCGTTGCGCCTGGGCCTGGTGCAACGGTACTTGCTGCGCGAGCAGCGGATCACTCCCGACGGCACGATTTCTAAACAACGTTTTTCTGATGTATTTTTGCTGGGCTCAACCAGCATTATTCCGCGCTCCAATATCAATGCCACCTTGCAATACAGCCCTGAGCAGACGCGTGTACAGCGCTCAGTGGTTGACATGAACTACTCACCGGGGCCTGCGCGCACACTCAGCTTAGGCTACAACTCAGATCGAGCGGGGCGCTCTGAACAAGTCACTATGGGTTGGCAATGGCCTGTGTACGGTCCGACCTCACCCACTCAGCATCCTCTTTTTTCGAACTCAGGCTCATCAGCCACAAAGGGGCAGGCCTGCCTCGGAACCTGGTACTCTGTGGGCCACGTCAGCATGAACACTCGCGACAACAAGGTAGTTGATGCCATTTTGGGCCTGGAGTATGACGGCGGCTGCTGGGTGGGCCGAGTGGTTGGGCGCCGACAATCCACTGGCATCAATGAATACGTGACCGGCATCGGCCTTCAGCTCGAATTGGTCGGTTTGTCGCGCCTGAATTTTGGTGCCAACCCCATGCGCATTCTCAAAGATCATGTGAGCGGCTATCAGCCGCTGCGCAATTAGGCCGCCCCGTGGTGGATATTGAAAATTCTTAGCACGACGATAATCACCCTCCCCCCTCTTCATGACAGATCATCTTTCCCCCTTTGTGCTCGGCCCTCGCGCTGGGCTTTGTCTGGCATTGTTGGTTGGGTCGCTACTGAGCGTTGGGGCACAAGCCCAAACTTCCATCGAGCCGCCCCATAGCAACTCTGCCAAAACCCAAGCCAGAGCCAAGACAGCACCCAAGCCTGCTACAGCCGCCATGCCCAAGGGCGCAGCCAACCTCGAAACCCTGCCCAGCAATTTGGGCCCCAATGGCGACTACATCTTGGTCGTCGTGAACCGAGAGTTAATCAGTGCCGGTGAGGTTGCCCGGCGGATGGCCCTTGCGAGCCAAGATGCTCAGCTGAACCATAGCCCCCTCCCCCCCTCCAACCAACTTCGTCAACAAGTGTTAGATGCCCTGATTGACGAGCGTGCCTTGCTCACCTACGCCCGCGACATCGGCCAACGCATCGATGACGCCGAGATCGACCGTACGCTGCTCAGGCAAGCCAAGCAAAACCAGCTGACCCTGTCACAATTTAAAGAACGTTTGCAGGCTGAAGGCATCAACTTCACCACCTTTCGCAACCATCTGCGAGATCAGCTGATGATTGAGCGGGTTCGCGAACGTGAAATGCAAACCCGCATTCGCATCTCAGAGAATGACATTGAAGGCCTGTTAGCCCAAAAATTGGGTGAAGCAGGCGCAGAGTTGCAATATAACGTCGCTCAAATCCTGGTCAAAACCCCTGACAACCCCAACGAAGCTGTGGTTGCTGAAAAGCGTTTGGTTGCCGAGCAGGCTTTTGCTCGACTGCAAAGTGGTGAACCTATGAGCAAGGTGGCCAAAGATCTTTCCGAAGACGACAACAAAGACAAGGGTGGTGCTATGGGGCTGCGACCCGCGAGCCGATTGCCCGATGTTTTTTTAGCGCAAATCAGCAAACTCAAAGCGGGTGAGCTGGCCCCTGAAATTTTGCGCACTGACGCAGGCTTCCATGTGCTGCAACTGATTGAACGGCGCAGCGCCAGCAGCGTCGAGCTCACCCAAACGCGGGCACGCCACATATTGTTGCGCCCGACCAGCCAACTCAGTCGTGCCATGGTGGTTCACCGCTTGCTAGATTTAAAGCGCGAGATCGAGGCAGGCCGACAAACTTTTGAAAAGGTGGCGCTAGAAAACTCCCAAGACGGCAGCGCAGCCCTGGGGGGTGACCTGGGTTGGACACTGCAAGGCTCTTTTGTGCCCGAGTTCGAAAGCGCCATGAACGAGCTTGCGACAGGCTCACTGTCTGAGCCTGTCGTTTCGCGGTTCGGCGTGCACTTGATCCAAGTGGTTGCCCGCCGACAGGTGCCTGTTGAAATGAAGCAACTGCGCGAGATGGCGCGCAACATGCTGCGCGAGCAGCGCTTTGAATCGGCCTATGCCGATTGGCAACGTGAGTTGCGAGCCCAAGCCTATATTGAGTTTCGCGACGCCCCCTCGCCCTGATCCAGTGCGCCACATTCCACGCAAACGCTTTGGCCAGCATTTCCTGGTCGACACCCTGCTCATCCACGACCTGGTGCAAACCATCAGGCCACAGCCTGATGAGGCATTGATCGAAATTGGCCCGGGCTTGGGTGCCTTAACTCACCCGCTTCTGGCCCAATGTCAACGCCTGTCGGTGATCGAGATTGACCGCGATCTGGCCGCCCGATTGCGCCAGCAACCCAACCTCGAGGTGATTGAGTCTGACGTCTTGCACGTTGACTTCTCTGATCTGGCACAAGCGCGCGGCCAGCGCTTGAGAATTGTAGGCAACCTGCCTTACAACATCTCGACGCCCATTTTGTTTCACTTGCTGCCATCGGCGGCTCACGTAGTCGACCAACACTTCATGCTCCAAAAAGAGGTGGTTGATCGCATGGTAGCGGCACCGCACAGCAAAAACTACGGCCGCTTGTCGGTGATGCTGCAATGGCGTTATGTAATGGATCAGGTGCTTGATGTGCCCCCAACATCATTTGATCCGCCACCTCGGGTTGACTCAGCTGTGGTGCGCATGGTGCCGCGACCGCGCCCGGCACCATGCGACGTTAGCGTGCTCAGTGAACTGATCAAGGTCGCGTTTTCTCAACGCCGAAAGCTGCTGCGACACACCTTGGGGCGCTGGCTTGAAGCGCAGGGACAGCATGGTCAGTTTGACACGCAACGACGCGCAGAAGAAGTGCCTGTGGCTGAGTACGTGGCGCTGGCGCTGACTTTGGCTTTGCCGCCTGGTGCCAGCCACGCTGCAAAAAGCAATTACCCCGTTTGAGGGTCTGGCTATACCCCTCAGAGCTGAAGATCCTGTGTTCACGAGTCGCTTGGGCAGTGAGGAGGCAAGGGGCAGAGCACAGCGATACGCTTTGGTATCGCGAGCATTTGCAATGCCGCAGACGCATTGGCCAAGAGGCTCAGGGAGACAGCATCTTCAGTTCCGAGGGGTATAGGTATAGGTTTAGCCTTTAGGACCAAAATCAGAAGTCTTTGCTTCCCAACCCGCATGGTGCAGTTTCTTCGCCCGCGTCTGCCTTTCCTGCGCAAACAAACTCTCCAACTGCTGGCGCCCCTGTTTGACCGCTGCGATCAAGCGCGCCTCGTCTTGCCGATGGGGCGCCATTAATTCGAGTTGCTCAATCGTGTGGCGACGAAAACGCAAGGCCAAATTGCGCGCGGCATGGCGCTCCCAGCCCAGGGCTTCAAGGGCACTGCGGCCCGTCATCAAGGCAGAGTCCAGGGTTTCACGCTCAATACAAGTGACACCCTGTTCGCACAACTCGAAGTAGTGCTGCACGTTGCGCGCTCGGGCTAACACCTTGAGTTGCGGAAAGTGCTCGCGCGCGAGCTTGGCCACTTTGACGCTTTGTGCCACGTCATCGATTGCCAGCACCAAAATGCCTGCTGCTGCTGCACCTGCGGTTCGCATCAAATCAAGGCGCGTTGCATCGCCATAAAAAACTCGCCAACCCCATTTGCGCAGCGCTTCTATCGCTTGGGCATCATGGTCCAGCACCGTCGGGGCGATGCCGTTAGCGTAGAGAAGGCGTCCGACAATTTGGCCGTAGCGCCCAAATCCCGCGATGATGACAGCATTTTTTTGAGGTTCATCTATTTCTTGCATGGCAGGATTCGCAGAGCTATTCAAACGTGGAATCCACCAACGATCAGCCAACACCAATAGCAAGGGTGTCAGCAACATAGACAGTGCCACCACAGCCACTAAAAGCGATGCTTTGGTGCCATCAATCACCTGCGCTTGAGTCGCAGTTTGAAACACCACAAAACCGAACTCACCGCCTTGAGCCAGCAGCAACACAAAAACCGGCCGCTCAGGCTTGGGCAACTTCATACAAGCCGCCATGACCCACAGAACAGTAGCTTTGAGCAGCAAAAAACTCACGACCACCGCGGCAATGAACAGGGGGTGAGCCATCACCACAGCGAAGTCAATGCTCATGCCCACAGCGATGAAAAATAGACCCAGCAACAAGCCCTTGAAGGGCTCGATATCGGTCTCCAATTCGCGGCGGTATTCACTTTCGGCCAGCAGCACACCCGCCAAAAATGCGCCCAGCGCCATCGACAAGCCCACGCTTTGCATCAATGCAGCCGTGGCGACCACCAGCAAGAGTGCGGCGGCGGTGAACACTTCAGGTGTGTCACTGCGTGCAATCCAGCGTAAAGCCGGGCGCAGTAGCAAGCGGCCTCCCAAGACGATGACCGAGATCACCCCCAAAGCCTTGGCTGCGCCGAGCCAACCGCCCCCGCTAGCTTGCATATCGCTCAGAGCCAAAAGCGGCAACAAAGCCAAGATCGGTATGGCGGCCACATCTTGCATCAGTGCCACACTCAGCACACTTTGTCCTGAAGAGGTTGCCTTGACATCCTCCCCCCCCTAAAGGAAGGAGATTCCTACGGCGCTAGACATGAGTTACCTCACGCATCGTCACTTCGGTGGGTTCCTGCTTCACAGAGGCTGGTTTCGTTCTGGTCTTTCGACCAGAGCCAGAGCCGTCCTC
>JANMEO010000260.1:0-6691 GCA_031376995.1 Burkholderiales bacterium | reverse complement strand
TCCAGGACTTTTTCAAAGTAACCATCCCCAAGATTCGACCCTCGCTATTCTCCCGAATCAACGACAATTTTCAGACCTTGCGAACAGCACCTTCAGGTTGAATGGGTATAGTCCCCAGACTAATTGGCCACTTTGTTTGGGCTTGTACCACGTTAATTGGGTCTTTCTTCATGCGATGGCCCTGGGTGGATTGACTGATGCCCATCCTTTGATGTCTATCCATTACTGCTATAAAGCCTCATATATCTCCACCCTCCGTCTTTACATTTTTTCGGTATTATTAAATAAATACCTGTCGCCGCTAACACTGCAGGCAATTGATAACTATATGGCGGCGATCAATTCGTATTATTCAAATCTAATTGCTTGAAAAAAGGTCGTATTTGTATTGCCTCGTGGCGCCCTGCTTTTAACCGTGCCTATTTTTTAAAGCATAGCCTGTACACAAGTGTTAATAATCATTCTTGAAATAATCTATAGCCTGTGCGGGATTTTGGATTGCATTAGCATCAACATCCGCACTTGCCCCCCAAAATGTACTAGTCATACCATCTTTGCCTTTAAATAAACCAGTTAAACCGCCATTTTCTTTTATAAGGCTAAAAAGCGAAGCACCATCTAATTTATTCAGAGAATTGTGATCGGCTTCATTTCCGTTACGGAACAACGCACTCATTCTTGTATCGTCACCCGCTTGCATTCCATGTGCTATAACATATGCTGCACCTTGCATGCCTTTATTAGAACTTTCCAATGCATGCGGCCCGGTTCCCATATCATTGTCTTTTCCTCCGTGGAACCCTATCTTTATCCAATCTGAAACGGCAGTTAGTGTCTCCTTAAGTTCTGGGGGAAGTTGCTCATAACTAGTATACTTTGATAATTTCTTATCTATTTCGGCAAATAGATCTTTCATTATTTCTTTTATACCTTCATTGTATTTATCTCTATTTGCTCGGCCTGCGCTTCCTGGGCCGCCTGAAATGTTTGATCCCTGCAAGCTATCATATAAATCATTGAGTTTTGCTTGAACATCAAAATCAAGATTATTTTTTATAGTTTCTAGGGATGCAAAAAGTATTTTTGAGTAGTCGCTATGCCCCCCCTTGTGCATGTCGCCATGCCCCCCCTTGTACATATCGCCATGGCCGCCCTTACGCTTATCGCCATGGTCACCCTTATGCTTATCGCCATGGTCACCCTTATGCTTGTCGCCATGGTCACCATTATGATTATGATTATTTTTATTCCTATGCCCCTTATCGTCATCCCCATTGCATCCGTCAGGGCCAAGAATAGCTTTCTCGTCAAATTTGCAATCAGTATTGTGATTGCCATGTTTCTGTTTTGAATGAATATGATGTTCATGGCCTGACGGTACTGTAGAGCTTCTAGAAATTGTTGACATTTTAAATCCTTAAGATTGCTTGGCATACGCTATTCATGATTCGATGTATCGTATCAAATCAGAAATCACTAAAAAAAATCAATAAGAGATGCCAAATTCGGCAACATTTTTTCCCTCGTTTAGCTAACTCAATAATTCAAGGCAATTGCATGAGGTTTTTTTGCCCCACCTGAGGCAGAAATTTCAATGAAAACGCACAAACCAACCACTTGAGCGCCGAAAAATAGCCATTTTTATTAATATTTCCCACTTTGCAAGCAGAGAGTGGCTTCATACAATCGCCCTGGCTTGATCAGGCCGTGGACTTGAATCTGACGGCTCGCCGAGATGTGGCCGCAGCGTGCAGATTCTTTGAGCGCGCCATCGAGAAGCACAATGCGCCACGGAGTATCACGATTGACATCGTGTTACCTTATCGTGACTGACGGCGCCATCAACCATCGCCGACAAACCCGATGCTGTCGCAAATCCACAGGCACTCAACAAATAATCCGTGTACAAATCAAGTTCGACTTTTTGCATGGGTTCAGATTGCCAGCCCTTCCTGCGTAAGGTTGGTAAAGAAAAAATCTTTCTGAGGTAACTTTTCAAAGGAAAGATGGCCTTGCACTGCGTAAGGCCAGTTCCTAAGGTCATTTTTAATAGATATGCATAGTTACCCATTGACGCCCGCCGCCGGTATCACTATTCATGATCATGTTTCCTGTTTCACCCTTTCCGACGGTCCATAGCGCATCGTCACCTTTCTGTCCTCCAGATGCTGGGCGTGAAGTGTGTGATGGATCATCCGTAACAATCGATGAGGATATAGATCTATGGTTACCAAATGACTTTGTTTCACCTTTTGACTCAGGTGAGAATTCAATAGTCAGATCGCTAGTTGATTTTATATTGTGATCTATACTTTGAGTGGTGCTGAAAATTTTCGAACTACGATCTGCCCATTTTTCGAACTCTAAGGCTTGCTCTTTAGTGACGACTGCAGCACCAAGCCCCTTATCTCTTGAACCACCGGATTTGAAGTCAGTTATACCAAGCGATCTGAGCTTTTCCTCAATATATTTGGGCTGTGTATCTGACCAAGCATATGTAAGCAAAACCTTCCCTTCGGAATTTGGTTTAGACTCATTGGCTGAGCCTCGGTTGGTTGAGGATGGTCCTGGAGAGGAGTTCTCACTGTAATTTTGTATTTGGTTATCTGATTCGTAAGGGCTAAATTTTTTCTTGTATTCGGATGGATTAATCCGTCCAGAGTTGTTTCTATCGGCCTCGTCAAAACGACTAAGGATATTTTTTGCAGATTTCACTTCATTACTATTATTGTTTTCGCTTATAAAATCTTTTAAGCTCTCCCTGGTGATACGGTTTTGCCTGGGGTCTGACATCTCGTTGTAAATGTTTGTCATTGTATTTTAACCTGGTTAAATTTGGTTTTTTATGGGTATAAATTTCGCAATTGGAAATTATCAAGCCTGTGCACCCTCAACCCTAAGGCGACTGCAAGAGGGCATTTTCTGCTCACAAGGTGGAAAATATTGACTAAAAATTGCTGTTTTTTGACATCTAAGTGGTTATGTTATGCATTTTTATCGAAATAATGGCTTTAAACGGGGTAAAAAGCCTCATGCAATCGCCCTGTTTTCAACCTCAATGCCATTAAGATAAGCCTTGATTCAAGAAGAAGATGCTTGTAAGCTACTGAATCATAATAATATTTAGCGCTGTATTGGGTTTAACTTAATGGCATTGCCTTCAACCTCCAGCAATTCTCAATTCAAACTTTTGAGGGCTGTGTTGGCCAATTTTTGAGCAGTAACAAGCTGGTTCTGCTTGAAAATTAAGCAAAAAACCCTGTGAGTTGTAATTTTCCAGAGCGATGGGTCGCTATTGAGTTTTGAATTGAGAATTGCTGTTCAACCTCAACGTGATCAGCGCAAGTTCTAAAGTTGACGTTATTCTCCTAAGTGGTTCGATGATCCGCATTGGTTCCCTAATGCCAATAAGTGCTCATGAGCAGCCCTTTCAAGGTGTGCTTCTCCTCTGGAGTAGGCGCCTAGCTGTAGAGCTGGACAGTGCCAGGTTCTCACTGCACTTCAATCAGCTTCTTTGATCAACCGCAACGTTGACAATTCTGTTGTAAGTCAATCCAGCGCTCCATTAGGAGCTTCATTCGCGCGTAGTTCTTGAGTTGCTTGCTCACTACCCCTGATCGAGATGTAGTGAGACCACTGGGCCCCGTTCCATATTTGTTCAATAAAACGATCGTTTTGTCGAACTTTAGCAATCGATCAATTTCGATAGCCTGGTGCACCCGTAACCGGTCAACAAAACTGGTCTGACGTATCAGAGTTCGACAATATCGCCGCTATACGGGTAAAGCATACTTTTTATGAAATCGACTACGCCCTTGTGAGTACGCGCGGCCACAATTCGTGACTCGCAGTTGGATGCCCTCAAACGCGCTGGGTGCGAACCTATTTTTCAAATTCTGAGGTGATCTTGAGAAAAACTTTTTTCGCGTAAACCTACATTTGTGGTAATGTGTATGAAATCCATTGTGGGAGAAGTGAGCATGAGCCGCCTGACCATTGACATGACTGAGCAGCAGCATCAAGCCCTCAAAGCCACGGCCGCGCTACAAGGCAAGAGCATCAAGGCATACGCCCTTGAACGTCTGCTTCCACCGGCGGCCGATGAAGAGCGGGCGCTCGATGAATTGAAGGCTCTGTTGTCGGAGCGCTTGGCCGAAGCGCAGCGCGGAGAATTGATCGCCCTCTCAATCACCGATGTGGCTTGTGAAGTGGCCTCTGGTGAACCGAGGTGAGGCCGTAGTCCTCACCAAAGGCGCAGCTACCGACATTCGCAGTATCACCCGCTACACCGTTGAAAAATGGGGAGGTGCGCAGTGCCGCGCTTACATCGCGCAAATTGAGCAGGCGGCCAGCGAAGTTGCCATCGGCCAAGGTGTATTCAAGGATATGAGTTCTCTACTTCCAGGGCTGCGCATGAAAGCGGCGGGGCAGCACTACATCTTTTGTGCGTCACAAACCAGTGGCCCAGCGCTGATTCTTGCTGTTCTGCACGAGAAAATGGACCTCATTGCACGTCTGAAAAACAGACTGGAGTAAAGATAGAGAAGACCAAACTGGAGCTCTGGGCCATTGGTGACATGCGCCCAGGGAGTTTGTCGTTGCAGTACAACGTATGCGGCACGGCCGGATGTCGATGCAAAGCCACCCCTCCCGTAAAGCACGGCCCGTACTACCAGTTTAGCTATACGCGAAAGGGCAAGGGCGGCAGCAAGTTCGTTAAGAAAGACGATGTGCCTGCAGTGCGCAAGCAGCTCAAGAACTACGCGCGCATGAAGCTCCTGATGGAGCGCTGGATTGACTTGGCAACGGAATGATCAACGCTGCGGTTGATCAAAGAAGCTGATTGAAGTGCAGTGAGAACTTGGCACTGTCCAGATATGTTCAGTGCTGAGGGAGACAGGGCTCAGCCAGCAGACCTTGGATGGCATGGATCACCTTGTCAGGCTCGAAGGGCTTGATGATGTAGCCTCGTGCACCATGCTTGAGCGCCTGCATGATCAACGCGCGGTCAGCATTGCCGGTGATCATGAGGATTTTCGACTTGAGCTGCAGCGAGCGAAGTTGCGCCAGGGCCTCCATCCCGCTCATCACTGGCATGTTGATGTCAAGGCAAATGATGTCGGGCTGGCATTGGGCGGCAACCTCAATGCCTTGCCTGCCGTCTGAGGCCTCGCCAACCACCTGCAGTTGCATTTCTTGCAAAATGGCCGTCAGCAGCTTGCGCATCGTCGCACTGTCGTCAATCACGACTGCGGTGCCTCGTGGTTGCAGCATCGTCTCGGATTGGCCTGCACCCTGTCGTTTTAAAATGGCCTGTGAATGCACAATCTGCCGCATTTCTTGCCCTATGCGACTTTGTGTAAAGGGTTTGCGCAGAAATCCCGCTGCGCCAGCCTCTAGGGCAATGGATTCCAAATCTGGGCTCATGTCACCAGTGATCATCACCACAGATAGGTTGGGGTGAGCGACATGCAAGGCTTTTAACAGCTCAATCCCGTTGAGGCCAGGAAGGTTGTAGTCCAGACAAACGATGTCGGGAGCCAAACTCGCGACGGTCTCCAACAAGTTTGCGCCGCTGGCCAATTCTCCCACCACCTTGTAGCCTTGATGGGTAAAAAAAGTTCGCAGAACTGCACGCAAGGAGGCCGCGTCATCGACGATCAAAATTTTTACACCCGATAAATGCATGTGAATTGGATTTGAAGGTTAGACAAACTTTGAGAAGCCGTGAATTCAACGGCCGGCAGTTTTTGCGATCATGCGCCTTCAGTAGTCATTCGTGCTCACCTGCGTTGTAACGTTCCCTGATCATCTCCAGGTCTTGGAAGCTTGCCAGCTGAAAAAGCGCCACGCATCGAGCCATGGCGACCGATTCACATCTCAGATCAGTGGTGGATTTTTGTTTTCATCCTCTTTGAGTTTGTCGATCAGCGCGTTGTTGTGGCCAATGATGGGGGTATTGGCTGGGGGTATTGCGGCCTCAGTGGTTGGCTTGGGCGTGCTTAACTCTGGCGGCAGAAGTTCGGCTGCGGGGGCTGCCAGCACGTCACCCAAAGAGGGCGTGGACGGCTTGGGCAGCGCTGCCTCATGGCCTGCTGTGGGCGTGGGCGCCACACTGGCGTCTTTGGCAAACCATACATCGGTCATGTTGCGTGTCTGGCCGTCGGCAGTGGTGTAGTCAGAGACCAGACCCAGTAAATTTCCATTGTCTAATTCGGTGCCTTTTTGCGCCTTGGTGTTCAATGAGCTGATGCCCAGCTCGGTCAGGCCTTTGAGTTCACCTGCATCGACCTTGCCGTCGTGGTTGACATCGACCCACAGCTTGAGTTTGTCCCAGTTGACGTCAGTGTTGGTGATTTTGCCGTCTTGGTTGCTGTCTTCGTTGACAAGAGCTTTGAAGCCGTCGCCTGCGCGGCGGCCATCGGCCCCCGGGGTGGCCACACCAAACAGCTCAGAGCCATCGTTGATTTGGCCGTCAAGGTTGCGGTCCATGGCCAACAAGCCGTCGTTGCCACCCACCCAGCCAACCTTGTGCTTCTGGCCTGAGGCGTTGAGGTCAAACATCACGCCATCTGCCGCGCTGCGGGTGCTGATGCCGTTGCCGTCGAGGTCGAGCACGATCGGTGAGGCGGCCAAGAATGCGTCGAGTTGGCTGCCTGACATCACACCAGCGTCGTCTGACAAAGCGGTG
>JANMEO010000245.1:0-11591 GCA_031376995.1 Burkholderiales bacterium | reverse complement strand
CCCATCAATAAAACTTCTTTCCGTGCCAAATTTATATGGGGTTTTTGGCCTTTAAGTGCTTATGTTCATAAATTCACTGAGACGGGGTACTTATACCCATCGGAACTGATAATGCTGGGTCGATAGGTCGTTTTGAAAACGGATCTGCGGCGTTGTAAATCCTCGCGATACCAAAGGGTATCGCTGCGCTTTACGCCTTGCATCTCCATTCTCAAAACGACTCAGCGATCCGGCATCTTCAGTTCCGAGGGGTATAGACCAGCGGCACTTACTTCAGCGGTTTTGTCCAGGCTCCTGCCAGGGCGCAAGAGGTGATGAAGCGCCTCTTCTCGGATTAAGCCAGTGCCATTCAATTGATGAGCAGAACCAGGTGGTTACGGCTCATCAAGTGGCCAAAACAGCCCTCAAAAGTTTGAATGGGGAATTGCTGCATCGATGAAGCTTTGAGGATCGCCATGGGACTGGCTTCTAGAATCAGGGTTTGATGCCAAAGGTGGGTTTCATGTCCTCAGGATTGATCAGCATACGAGGTGCCCGTCAGCACAACCTCAAAAACCTCGACCTGGATATTCGCACGGGCGAGTTGACGGTGGTCACAGGCCCCAGTGGCTCGGGAAAATCAAGCCTGGTGTTTGACACCCTCTATGCCGAAGGTCAGCGGCGCTACGTTGAAACGTTCAGTGCGTATGCGCGCCAGTTCTTGGATCGCATGGACCGACCCGCAGTCGACAGCGTTGAGGGGGTGCCTCCTGCCATCGCCATTGATCAGGCCAACCCCGTGCGCAGCTCACGCAGCACAGTGGGCACCATGACTGAGCTTAACGACCACTTGAAGCTGTTGTTTGCACGTGGGGCGCAGCTGTTCGATTTGAAAACGGCCCAGCGGGTTCAGCACGATACGGTTGACACCATTTACGACACACTTTTTGCCCTGACGCAAGCCGATAATCCGCGACTCGTGGTGACTTTCCCGGTGCAGTTGCCGCTTGATGCGAGTGCAGATGACGTTGAGCAGTGGCTGGCAGCCAGCGGCTACACCCGGGTGCACGGCGAGCGTGAAGGCGTCAGCACGAAGGGCCCCAGCAAACTGCTTGACGTGGTTGCCGACCGCTTTCGCTTTCACGGCACCGAGCGCCCTCGTATCATCGAGGCCTTGGAGGTTGGCCTCAAGCGAGGGGGCGGGCAAGTCAATATTTTTGTCATGCCTGGCGAGGCGGCCATGGATCAACTCCCAACGCAGCCCTTGGCCTGGCGCTTCTCGACAGGGTTGCATTGCCCTGACAGTGATTTGCGCTACGCCGAGCCCCAGCCGGGGCTGTTTTCCTTTAACTCGGCGGTGGGGGCCTGCGAGACCTGCCGCGGATTTGGTCGGGTGATCGGCGTCGATTGGGACCTGGTGATTCCAGACCGCCAAAAGACTTTGCGCGGTGGCGCCATCAAGACCATCCAAACGCCGGCCTGGAAAGAAACACAAGCTGACTTGATCAAACACAGCGAGCAAGCCCAAGTTCCCGTTGATGTGCCCTGGGCGGAACTGACCTCTGAGCAGCGTGATTTTGTTTTGCAAGGTTCGCCTGACTGGAGAGGCCAATGGAGCCGACAGTGGTATGGCATTCATCGCTTCTTTGACTACCTAGAATCTAAAGCCTACAAAATGCATATTCGGGTGCTGCTGTCTAAGTATCGCAGCTACACCTCTTGCAGCACCTGTGGTGGCGCCCGACTCAAAACCGAGGCTTTGTTGTGGCGCCTGGGCACGTCAGCCAATGCGGATTTGGTACAAACTCCTGAGAAACGTTTCATGCCTCGAGGTGTGAGCTGGACACGGTCACAACTGGCTGCCTTGCCAGGCCTTGGTGTGCATGACGTGATGTTGATGCCGATCGAGAAAATCCGCGCTTTCATCAGCGCATTGCAGTTGACACCGCACAGCTTGAACCCAGGATTGCAGCTGTTGCTGGATGAAATTCGCACTCGCTTGAAGTATCTTTGCGATGTGGGTTTGGGTTATCTCACGCTGGATCGCCAAAGCCGCACCCTCAGTGGTGGCGAGGTTCAGCGGGTTAATTTGACCACCGCTTTGGGCACCTCCTTGGTCAACACCTTGTTTGTGTTGGACGAGCCCAGCATCGGCCTGCACCCGCGCGACATGGGCCGCATCACAGATGCGATGCTGCGCTTGCGAGACGCAGGCAACACGCTGGTCGTGGTTGAGCATGACCCCGCCATGATGTTGGTTGCTGATCGCCTGATTGATATGGGGCCGGGCCCCGGTGAGCGAGGTGGGCACATTGTGTTTGATGGCACGCCGTCAAGCCTGCGACAGGCTGACACGCTCACGGGGGCTTATCTGGGAGGGCGCAAGCATGTGGGCCGTGGGCTCCAGCGCCAGGTTGATCACAGCACGCCCAAGCTGAGGGTGCAAGGTGTTCGGGCGCACAACCTGCGCAGCTTGGATGTCGAAATCCCTCTGCAGCGCTTGGTTTGTGTGACTGGCGTTTCTGGCTCTGGCAAAAGCACTCTCGTGCAGAATGTTCTCCATCCCGCCTTGGCCCGACATTTTGGACAAGCGAGCGAGACGCCGGGTGAGCATGAGCGCGTTTTGGGCGCAGATTGGCTGCGCGACGTGGTCATGGTTGACCAAAGCCCCATTGGCAAAACCACCCGCTCTAACCCTGCGAGTTACGTGGGTGCGTTTGATGCGATTCGTCAGCGCTTTGCCCAAGTGCCTCTTGCTAAAGCGCAGGATTATGGTCCAGGTGTTTTCAGTTTCAACTCAGGCAATGGGCGTTGTCCGACCTGCAGTGGCTCTGGGTTTGAGCATGTGGAAATGCAGTTTCTCAGTGATGTCTATCTGCGCTGCCCTGACTGCGATGGCAGCCGGTATCGTCGCGAGACTCTGGCGGTCAAGCTCGACCGCGGTCAACTGCCAGGCGCGGGGGGCTTGTCCATCGCTGACGTTCTGACTCTCACCGTGAGCGAGGCCTTGCAAGTGTTTGCAGGTGACCTCGAGATTGGGCGTGTTTTGCGTCCGTTGGTTGACGTCGGGCTTGACTATCTCAAGCTCGGCCAACCGGTGCCAACTTTGAGTGGTGGCGAAGCACAGCGCCTCAAATTGGCAGGTTTTTTGGCGCAAGCGCAGCCTCAGCGCGGGGCGCAGTCTAGCCCCACCAAGGGCATCTTCTTTCTCTTTGACGAGCCCACAACTGGGCTGCATTTTGATGACATCGCCAAGCTGTTACGGGCCTTTAACCGGCTGCTCGACGCTGGGCATTCATTGCTGGTCATTGAACACAATCTGGATGTGATCCGTGCTGCGGATTGGGTGATTGACCTGGGCCCTGAGGCCGGTGAAGCGGGCGGGCAGCTGGTCTTCAGCGGCCCGCCCGCCCTTTTGTGCCAAGCCAACACGCACACCGGCCGGGCGCTGCAAGCCTATGAGGCGGCTTTTGCGGCCTCGGGGGTGCTTGCCGTTCAAGAGCTCAGCGTGCCTTGGTCGATGATGAGCCCCAGCCAAGCCCGCCATGTGCCTGCGGCACAAGACATTCGCATCGTGAATGCGCGTGAAAATAATTTGCAGTCCCTGAGTGTGAGCATACCCCGTGGCAAGTTCACAGTCATCACAGGGGTGTCTGGCTCGGGGAAAAGCACTTTGGCTTTCGATATTTTGTTCAATGAGGGCCAGCGCCGATACCTAGAGTCACTCAACGCTTACGCCCGCAGCATCGTGCAACCAGCGGGGCGCCCCGAAGTGGATGCCGTTTACGGCATCCCCCCAACCGTGGCCATCGAGCAACGCCTAAGCCGAGGTGGCCGTAAAAGCACGGTGGCGACGTCGACGGAGGTTTGGCACTTTTTGCGTTTGCTCTACGTCAAGCTGGGGGTTCAGCATTGTGTCCATGACGGCGCCGAGGTTCGCCCACAACCCTGCGACACCATTGCCATGCAGCTGATGCGAGACTATCAAGGTCAGCATGTCGGATTTTTGGCGCCACTGGTCATCCATCGCAAGGGCCTCTATACCGACCTTGCGCGCTGGGCCAAGGCTCGTGGCCACAGCCACTTGCGGCTTGATGGTGAGTTCATGCCTGTGAGTCCGTGGCCCCGCCTGGACCGGTTCAAAGAGCACACCCTTGAGCTGCCTGTGGGTGATATTTTGATAGATCCGACCCATGAATCTGCGATGCGCCGAATGCTCAACAGCGCACTCAGTGTCGGCAAAGGCGTACTCCACCTGCTCGCGCCCTTGGATGGCCTGCGCGAAGCTATGCTCAATGGGCAATCCACCCAACACATTGGCCAGGTGCACGTGTTTTCTACCCAGCACGCCTGCCCTGTGTGTGCCACCAGCTACCCAGAGCCTGATCCGCGCATGTTCAGCTACAACAGCAAGCATGGCTGGTGCCCCAGCTGTGTGGGCACAGGCCTCGCACTCAATCGCGAGCAGCGTCAACAACTTGACGATTCGATTTTTGGTTCAGATGAGCGCAACGGCAAAGGCAGCGCACAAGGCCGAGAACACCATTTTGGCGCTGCTGAGCCAGAGCCCGATGGCATGCTTGATCTCCCATGCCCCGACTGCCAAGGCACCCGCCTCAACCTTGTTTCGCGGGCTGTGACCGTGGCTCAAAAGGCCATCACAGACGTGGCTCACATGTCCGTCATTCAAGCCAAAGAATGGTTGACTGATCTTCAGTTGCACCTTGTGGGCCGAGATGCCGAGATTGCCCGCAACCTATTGCCTGAGATTTTGAGCCGCCTGGCTTTTCTTGATGAGGTCGGTCTGGGATATCTCACCCTTGACCGCGCAGCGCCAACCCTCAGCGGCGGCGAGGCGCAGCGTATTCGATTGGCGGCGCAAATGGGCAGCCACTTGCAGGGCGTGTGCTATGTGCTTGACGAGCCCACCATTGGCCTGCACCCGCGTGATAACCAAGTGCTTCTGCGCGCCATCCAAACTCTGAGCGGCAAGGGCAACACGCTGGTGGTGGTTGAGCATGACGAAGACACCATTCGCCAAGCCGAGCACTTGATCGATATCGGGCCAGGGGCAGGGCGGCGCGGTGGGCAACTGGTGGCCCAAGGCGATGTGGCTGCACTCATGGCCAGTGGCCAATCTCAAACCGGCCGCTGTCTGGCGCACCCACTGAGGCATCCCACGCGCGAGCGCCGCTCGGTGAGCCCCATCAGCTTGCTTCAAGAGCCACATCTGGCGCTGCACGAGGTCACCCTGCACAACTTGCAGTGCCTCACACTGCAAGTGCCCTTGCATCGCTTGGTCGCCGTCACAGGGGTCAGTGGCTCTGGCAAGTCAACGCTGGCGCGCGACGTGCTTTTGGCCAATCTGCAGTTCATCAACTCGCGTGGCACCCAACCCCTGTGGCACGGCTGCACACGCATCGAGGGCTGGGATGCCATCGGCCGGGTGTTGGAAGTTGACCAGGCCCCCATTGGCAAGACGCCGCGCTCTTGCCCTGCCACCTACATTGGCTTTTGGGACGCCATTCGCAAGTTGTTTGCCGATACCCTTGAAGCCCGCGCACGTGGCTACACGGCCTCCCGCTTCAGCTTTAACACGGGCCAAGGCCGATGCCCTGCTTGCGAGGGGCAGGGCGTGCGCACCATTGAAATGAGCTTTTTGCCGGATGCCAAGGTTTTTTGTGAAGCCTGCCAGAGCCAGCGTTTCAATGCAGAGACCCTGACCGTGACTTGGCGTGGAAAAAACATTGGCGACGTCTTGGGCATGGAAGTTGATCAAGCTCTCGAATTTTTTGCGACCCACCGCAGCATTGCTCACCCCCTGCAGTTGTTGCAAGACGTCGGGCTGGGCTATCTCACGTTGGGGCAGCCTTCACCCACCCTCAGTGGTGGCGAAGCGCAACGCATCAAACTCGTGACTGAGCTCAGTAAAGTACGAGATGAGTTTGCCGGTCTGCCTGCCTTGTCCGCTGCCCGTGTGGCACGGCGCACGGCCCAGGCACCGCACACCTTGTATGTTCTCGACGAGCCCACCGTCGGCTTGCACATGGCCGATGTGGCCAAGCTCATTGAGGTGTTGCACCGTTTGGTGGATGGGGGCCACAGTGTCGTGGTGATTGAGCACGACCTTGACGTCATTGCAGAGGCTGACTGGGTGGTTGACCTGGGCCCTGAAGGGGGCCATGCTGGCGGTCGCTTGGTGGCCCAGGGCACTCCAGAAGCCCTGGTAGCGGCCGCCGTGCCTGGCCACACGGGGCAGGCCTTAGCCCCCGTGTTGGCTCGAGGTTGACGGTTGAGGTTCAGGCGGCCAATAGCTGCCTTAAAACATACGGCAAAATGCCGCCGTGCTGGTAATAGTCCACTTCAATGGGGGTGTCAATTCGCAGGGTCAATGCCACCTTCTTGAGAGAGCCACTGGCTGATTTGATGATGAGGGTGGCATCTTGCTGGGGCTTGAGTGTTGCGGCCAGCTCAATATCAAAGGTCTCGTCACCCTGAATGCCCAATGACTGCCAGCTGTCATTGCCTTTGAACTGCAGGGGCAGCACCCCCATGCCTACCAAATTGCTGCGGTGAATGCGCTCAAAGCTGCGTGCCACCACCGCCTTGATGCCCAACAGTTGCGTGCCCTTAGCGGCCCAGTCGCGTGATGAGCCCGTGCCATATTCTTCACCGGCAAAAATCACGGTCGGCACTTGGGCCGCCATGTAGTGCATCGCGGCATCATAGATAAAGAGTTTGCTGCCCTTGAGGGGACCCTCTTGCTGGTACAGAGTGAGCCCGCCCTCTTCTCGAGAGCCGTCGCTGGTTGGCGGGATCATCAGGTTTTTGATGCGCACGTTGGCAAAGGTGCCTCGCATCATCACATCATGATTTCCACGCCGTGAGCCGTAAGAGTTGAAGTCGGCCTTTTGCACGTTTTGCTCTTTGAGCCAAGCGCCCGCAGGAGAGGTCTCTTTGATCGACCCTGCAGGAGAAATATGGTCGGTGGTGATGGAGTCACCAAACAACGCCATGGCACGCGCACCCTGAATGCTGGCGGCAGCGGCTTGCGGCTCCATGGCAAAGTTGTCAAAAAACGGTGGTTTGGCAATATAGGTCGACTCTGGCCAGCTGTAAACTTGCCCAGGTCGACCCTTGACCTTCTCCCAAAGCTTGCCAGGCTGGCTGCTGACCTTGTCATAGTTTTCTCGGAAAGCCTTGCCGTTCATGGCGAACTTCATCAATTGATAGACCTCATCACTGCTGGGCCAGATGTCGCCCAAAAACACATTCCGCCCACCTTTGCCTTGACCCACGGGTTCGGTCATCAAATCCTTAGTGACCGAACCGGCAATGGCATAGGCCACCACCAGTGGGGGGGAGGCCAAGAAATTGGCTTTCAAATTGGGGTGGATGCGCGCCTCAAAATTGCGGTTGCCAGATAAAACTGCAGCGCAGATTAAGTCGTTTTGCGTGATCGTTTCGTTAATTTCGGCGGTCAGGTCACCGGCGTTACCGATGCAGGTGGTGCAGCCATAGCCCGCCACAAAAAACCCCAATTTTTCGAGATAGTGCAGCAGGCCTGCCTTTTCAAGATACTCGGTCACGATTCGCGAGCCGGGGGCTAAAGAGGTTTTGATGTGGGGTTTGACCTTCAAGCCCGCTTCAACAGCCTTTTTGGCCAACAAACCTGCAGCCAGCAAGACGCCTGGGTTGGAGGTGTTGGTGCATGAGGTGATGGCTGCGATCAGCACATCACCGTTGTGCAGTTTTAAGCCCTCTTTGGTGGTGAATTTTTGCGACAATTTCTCAAGGTCTTGGTTGAAGCCGTTATCGGCTGCAGGCAAACTAAACAGCTTGCCAAACTGAGTTTTGACGTCCCCCAGCTCAATCCGGTCTTGAGGTCGTTTGGGCCCAGCCAGGCTGGGCGCAACGCTACCGAGATCGAGTTTCACCACCGCTGAATAATCGATGTCTCCCGCGCGTGGGGTGCCAAACATTTTCTGGGCTTTAAAGTAACTCTCAAAGGCATCAATCTCTTTGCTGGTGCGGCCCGTGCCCTTGAAATACTCGATGGTCTTGTCATCCACCGGAAAAAATCCCATCGTGGCGCCATACTCCGGGGCCATGTTGGCGACGGTGGCGCGGTCGGGCAGGGCGAGACTCGCAGTCCCCTCACCAAAAAACTCAACAAACTTGCCAACCACTTTGTGTTTGCGCAACAACTCGGTCACGGTCAGCACCAAATCAGTGGCCGTCACACCCTCACGCAGGCGCCCGGTCATTTCGAAGCCCACGACATCGGGCGTCAAGAAGTAAACCGGTTGGCCCAACATGCCGGCTTCAGCTTCAATGCCGCCCACACCCCAGCCGACCACGCCAATCCCATTGATCATCGTGGTGTGACTGTCGGTACCTACCAATGAGTCGGGGTAGTAAACCTTTGGATGATCACTGTCTTTGTGGCTTTTGTGAACCCCGCGGGCCAAGTACTCTAGATTAACTTGGTGAACAATGCCAAAGCCTGGGGGCACCACGCCAAATGTGTCGAATGCTTGCATGCCCCACTTCATGAATTCATAGCGCTCTTGGTTGCGCTCAAACTCCAGCTTCATGTTCAGGTCCAGCGCCTTCTTGTTGCCATAGTGATCGATCATCACCGAGTGGTCGACCACCAGGTCAACCGGCACCAGGGGCTCAATGCGTTTGGGTTCTTTACCCATTTGAGCGGCCACGTTGCGCATGGCGGCGAGGTCAGCCAGCAAAGGCACTCCAGTGAAATCTTGCAGCACAACACGCGCCACCACAAACGGAATTTCATCGGTGCGGGTGCCTGTGGGCTGCCAATTGGCCAACTGAGACACGTGCTCTGCGGTGACCTTTTTGCCGTCGCAGTTGCGCAGCACGCTCTCCAAAACAATGCGCAAAGAAATCGGCAAGCGGTTGATGTTGGGGTAAGTTTTGCTCAGCTCAGGCAAAGAAAAAAACTCTCCCTCTTTCCCCCCTTCGGTCACAAATTTTTTGAGTGTTTTGACAAAAGCATGGGCGGAAGGACGAGTGCGCGTGGCTTTGGCAGTGGTCATTGGAGCTCTCTGGTGGCTGTGAAAGGATGGGGTGATCAGATCGTTGAACTGTTCTCGATAATGAGGGTGAATTGTGCACTTGCTGGCCGCTTGCAATCCAGTAAAAAGTGGTGCGCTCCTTTGAGCATGCGCTACAACGCTCAGCAACCCGTTCAAGCCTACAAAATAATTAACCGCTTTTCTTCATTGCTTCCCAATGTCCTCGCAAACCTTCTTTTGGCATGACTACGAAACCTTCGGTCGCAACCCCCGCAGGGACCGACCCGCACAATTTGCGGGCGTGCGCACCGATGCTGAGCTCAATGAAGTCTCTGAGCCCGTGATGGTGTATTGCCAACCTGCCGTCGATCTCTTGCCTGACCCCGAGGCTTGTTTGCTCACGGGCATCACTCCCCAACATGCTTCGCAGTGGGGTTTGCCCGAGCATGAGTTTGCCCAGGCGGTGTTGCAGCCATTGGCTCAGCCCGCAACCTTGGCTGTAGGCTACAACTCGATCAAGTTTGATGACGAGGTCACTCGCTTTCTCTTTTGGCGCAATTTGATCGACCCTTATGCCCGTGAATGGCAAAACCAATGCGGGCGTTGGGATCTGCTCCACGTGCTGCGCTGCGTCTATGCATTTTGCCCAGACATCCTGACCTGGCCCCTTAACGCTGATGGTGGGCCGTCATTTCGCCTCGAGCTCCTGACGCAGGCCCAGGGCCTCGCGCAGGGGCCTGCCCACGATGCCCTGATTGATGTGCGCGCCACACTGGCCTTGGCACGCCTGATCAAAGCACGCAACCCACGGCTTTGGGACTATTGCCTGTCCCTCACTGACAAGCACCGGGTGCAACGCGAGATGGGCGCGGGGCGCCCTTTTTGGCATGTCTCGGGCATGTATGGCACCCAGCACGGATGCTTGTCACTCGTTTGGCCTTTGGCGCCCCATCCCTTTCACAAAAATGAAGTCATCGTTTGGGACTTGCGGCATGACCCCAGCATTTTGCAATCCTTATCTGCGCCGGATATTAAGGCCCGTTTATTTGTGCCTAAAGACCATCTGCCCGAAGGTGTGACGCGACTGCCCATTAAGACCATCCACACCAACCGGGCCCCTGTGGTCATTGCCGCCCTCAAAACCCTGACCCCCTCCTTGGCGCAACGTTGGGAAATCGACATCTCGAAGTGCCTCAAGCACGCTCATTGGCTCTCGAGGTCGGAAGCTGACCCGTTGTTGTGGCATGCTGTTTTTGATCGCACCGCCGACAGCAACTCCGCGCCTGACGTCACCGAAGACTTGTACGGGGGGCTGATAGGCTTTGACGACCGCCGCGAGCTAGATCGGGTGCGGGCCGATCCAGCTCGTGCAACGCGAGCCGTTTTTCAAGATCATCGCCTCAGCGAATTAGCGTTTCAATATGCAGCCCGCAGGGGGCTGCTTGAGGGGTCAGCGGCTGACAAATTTCGCTGGCAAACTCACTGTCAGCGCCGGCTAGGCCGACTCGAAGATTATTTGTCTCACTTGGCACAGATCAGGCTGGCTCAACCTGACGCCAGCGCCCATGTTCTGGATGAACTATCAACGCACGCGCAGCAGCTTTTCGCGAGTCTTAATAACCATTCAACCTGATGATGCTGTGTTGGCGAGGGCCGTCGCGTGATGGTGCCGCTGCAAGTCAATACGTTCTGGCTTCGCTTTGGGCTGCAAGCTTGCAGTTGTCAACCAAGCGATGGCCCAGCTTGTTGTTCATCAGCATTGATTTGTTAGGGATTTGCAGCCACACCACCCCAGCCTTCTTGTTCGCTAGCCGAACGGCACCCGAGGTGGTTTCTTCAGGTGTCATGATGTATGAGGCGTTTTTGAAGTCGACCACAAAAAAACCAGGTTGACCATTCAGTGGTTGAACGTTGACCTGTTGATTGAACTCACAACTTGCTTTGCCCATGAATACTTGCGATGCAATTTCAAGTTGACGTTGATTGATCGTTTCAGTCACTTCGGTAGCAAGTGCCAAGCCTTTGGCTTCAGACTTTAACTGTTCACGCGCCTGCATCGGCCGGGGCGGTTTTTCGGAATTTTGAGCCCAAGCGCCAGAGGCCAACGCCAGCAATGCAGGGGTTAAAAACAATAATTTCAACATGAATTCATCTCCAAGAATGCGCCCCAATTGTCTCTCAGCTCAGCGCTGTTGGGGGGGGCAATGCCATTAAGTTAAGCAAATTTGGCGCGATCTAGCGGTAAGCCTTGCGAGGGCCTTGAGCACCGCCGATTGAGTGATTCCGAGGGAAATGCCGATCGGCTCGTATAACCTCCAAGGTTTTGGGTCGCACCTCAACGAGCGACCCGACATACCGAGACAAAACGTCTCGACCGCTGTTAAAGCAGGCAATCACGACACGTCCGTTTTGTTTGATGGCATCAGCGCGGTTAACCTGCCAAACATCCTGCTTATCGCTAGGCAGGCTTTGATGAGTCTGATGGCAAACTGCTTGGGCAGTGTTGTGGAGCAAGATCTTGGCCTGGATTTCCTGCTCAAAGGATTCGAGCCGCAGCGCCAGCGCCTC
>JANMEO010000242.1:0-10153 GCA_031376995.1 Burkholderiales bacterium | reverse complement strand
TGAAAAATCTGCTCGTTACGTGTCTTGTTCTAGCCACCGTTACCCATGCACAGGCGGGTCCCACCACCTATCAAATTGATCCCACACATACGTTTCCAAGTATCGAAGTGGATCACCTCAATGGCTTGTCGGTATGGCGCGGCAAGTTCAATAAAACCACAGGCCAGGTGCAATTAGACAAAGCTCAAAATGCAGGCACCGTCGACATCAGCGTTGACGTCTCTAGCATTGATTTTGGTCACGACAAATTCAACGCCCACGTGCTGGGCAGTGAGATGTTAGACGCCACAAAATACCCAGTGGCCACCTACAAGGGCAAGCTCACAGGCTTTCAAAATGGACAACCCAGCACGGTTGAGGGCGAATTTACCTTGCATGGGGTGAGCAAACCCCTGACTCTGAAAATCAATACATTCAAGTGCATGGAGCACCCGATGCTCAAGCGCGAGGTCTGTGGCGCTGATGCCACCGGCAACTTCAATCGTGCCGACTTTGGAGTGAACTATGGTCAACAGTTTGGCTTCAAGCAAGACGTGTTGCTGCGAATTCAGGTGGAAGCCTTTAAAACTGAATAATCCATTGGGATCAAGCTGGCCACCGGCCAGCTTGTCGGCGTTAAAGCAGCGTAACGCCTGTTTGAGATTGCACCTCATCAAGACTGACACCCGGTGCGAGCTCAACCAGTTTGAGGCCCTGTGGGGTGATGTCCATCACCCCCAGGTCAGTGATGATGCGGTCGACGACACCCACTCCCGTCAAGGGTAGGCTGCATTGGGGCAAAATTTTGAGATCGATGCTGCCGTCTTTCTTTTTGGCCACATGCTCCATCAAAATCAGTACACGACCCACCCCAGCGACCAGATCCATGGCGCCGCCCATGCCCTTGACCATTTTGCCCGGAATCATCCAGTTGGCAAGGTCCCCACGCTCACTGACCTGCATGGCCCCAAGAATACTGAGATTGATTTTGCCGCCACGGATCATGGCAAAACTCTCATCAGAGCTGAAAAAACTTGACCCCGCGATGGTGGTGACGGTTTGTTTTCCTGCATTGATGAGGTCGGCATCGACTTCGTCTTCGGAAGGAAAGGGTCCGATACCTAACATGCCGTTTTCACCTTGCAACCACACCTCCATGTCAGTGTGAACATGGTTGGCCACTAACGTTGGCAAACCAATACCCAGGTTGACATAAAAGCCATCTTGCAGCTCACGGGCCGCGCGTGCGGCCATTTGATCGTGTGTCCAAGCCATGTCAGACCCCTCCTCTTTCAGTGATCGTACGCTTTTCAATGCGTTTTTCGGGGTGAGCATTAAGCACCAACCGGTGCACATAAATACCTGGCAAATGCACCGCATCAGGGTCAAACGACCCTGTCTTGACAATCTCTTCAACTTCAACAACCGTGATTTTCCCGGCCATCGCGACAGCAGGGTTGAAGTTGCGCGCTGTACGCCGGAAGATCAAATTACCGCTTTGGTCTGCCTTGTAAGCCTTGACCAGCGCGACTTCAGGCAACAAAGATCGCTCCATCAGGTAGGTTTGCCCCTCAAACTCACGAAGCTCTTTGCCTTGGGCCACCAAGGTGCCTACACCTGTCTTGGTGAAAAACGCTGGAATTCCTGCCCCACCAGCGCGCAATTTTTCGGCCAAAGTGCCTTGCGGAGTGAACTCGAGCTCGAGCTCGCCAGCCAAATACTGGCGCTCGAACTCTTTGTTTTCACCCACATAGCTGGAGATCATTTTGCGAATTTGGCGAGTTTCTAAAAGCCGCCCTAAACCAAAGCCGTCGACCCCCGCATTGTTAGAAATCACTGTGAGGTTTTTAACGCCACTGTCGCACAGTGCAGCAATCAGCGCCTCAGGAATCCCACACAAACCAAAGCCGCCCACTGCAAGCAATTGACCATCGTGCACGATGCCTTGAAGCGCTGCAGCTGCACTGGAAAATACCTTGTTCATTGAATAAGCTCCTCCGGTTCAAAAATTAAGGGTCAACATGGCTCAAAGCACAGCCTACAACACGCCAGCTTCAATCCTTCAATCAAGTGACCATCAAGCACGAACAATCACCAAACCTTTGAGGTAGTCACCCTCAGGAAACGTGACGCTGGCGGGGTGATCAGGGGCGGCTCTGGTGCGGGCGTAAATCATGCCATCCACCCCTGCATCCAAGCCAGCTCCGGCCACTATTTTGTGAAAAAGGTCGGGCGCAATACCCCCTGAGCACGAGTAGGTGAACAAGGCCCCACCGGGCTTTAACAACTTAAATGCCAATCGGTTGATATCTTTATAGGCTCGAGCTGCACGCTCGGCATGCGCGTGCGTGGGTGCAAATTTTGGCGGATCAAGCACGATGGCATCAAAGACCAAACTCTGCGCCAGCATTTGGCGCAGAGTTTGGTTGACGTCAGCATCGAGCATTCGGTGGCGCTTTGAATCAAAGCCATTCATAGCCACATGGCGAGCCGCCAAAGCCAGCGCAGGGGCGGAAGAATCAACGCTGATGACATCACTGGCCCCACCCGCCAGTGCTGCGACACTAAACCCCCCCGTATAACTGAAGCAGTTGAGAACACGCTGGCAACCCCAGCGCCGCACGCTGTCGGCAAAGAGCTGACGGCTGTCGCGCTGGTCGAGGTAAAAACCAGTTTTGTGTCCCGTCGCGACATCCACATGCAACTGCCAAGCATGCTCATGCAAAGCAATCTCAGTCGCGCCTTCGCCTTGCAGCCAACCCTTGACAAGGGGCAACCCTTCTAAGCGGCGAGCGCTGGCGTCGCTACGTTCAAACAAACGGCGTAAACCCGTGAGCCGCAACAAAGCATCAACCAAGACGGCTTTCCAGCGCTCAACGCCAGCCGCACCAAACTGCACGCATAAGGTGTCGTCATAGCGGTCAACCACCAGACCCGGCAGGCCATCAGCCTCCCCATGAACCAGGCGAACAGCGTTACTGGCGATGGTTAATCGACCACGCCACGCCAGGGCACGCTGAAGTCGCTGTTCAAAAAATGCAGCATCAATGCGTTGCGCCTCGTCAAAGCTCCATACACGCAAGCGAATTTTTGACAGCGGGCTAAAAGCGGCCCAAGCCAAAAATGAACCCTCGGCATCTGACACGCGAACGGTCTCGCCACTATCGGCTTTGCCGCTGCGAATGCTGCTCTCAAAGACCCAAGGATGTCTTTGATGCAAAGAGCGTTCTTTACCAGGGCGGATATGGATGGTTTTCATAAGAAAAATTCAAGAGCGCTTTTTGGCTCGGGGGTGGGCGGCGTCATACACCTTGCTCAAATGCCCAAAATCTAGCTGGGTGTAGACCTGAGTGGTGGCAATGTGCGCATGACCGAGAAGCTCTTGCACAGCCCGCAAGTCGCCACTCGATTGAAGCACATGGCTGGCAAACGAATGCCGCAGCATGTGGGGGTGAACATGCGTTGGCAAGTCTGCCTGGACAGCTTGCTGCTTGAGCCGCAGCCTCAACTGCGCGGCCGTGAGGCGAGACCCTCGCTGACTCACCAACAA
This sequence comes from Burkholderiales bacterium, assembly GCA_031376995.1. Lineage (GTDB taxonomy): Bacteria > Pseudomonadota > Gammaproteobacteria > Burkholderiales > Burkholderiaceae_C > CANHBY01. The sequence continues at coordinate 6,624 of JANMEO010000242.1, read as the reverse complement.
CGCCGACTCGTCACTGTGCGCCAGTATCCCTCGATGAGCCAGCCATGTGGCCAAGGCCGCTAAAGCCGCACGGCCTACCGGTACGGTACGCCACTTGCCGCCTTTGCCCAACACATGAGCGCTGCAATCCCTGACGTCAATCCAGCCTGCCGCAGTATTGCAAGCCGCACAATCCAAGCCAAGTAGCTCGCCAACACGAAATCCGCTGCCATACAAAAGCTCAGCAATGCATTGATCACGCGCTTGTAAAGCCGCTTGACGGGGACTCTCGGGAATAGGCGCTTGATGGGAGACCAAGGCCACTGCCAGGTCCACAGACAACGCCTTAGGCAAGGGCCTGGCGGCTTTGGGTGCCCGCACACCGAGCACTGGGTTGACATCCACTTGATGGTCATGCCCCAAGCTGCGGTAAAAGCCTCGCCAGGCAGACAAAATCAGGGCAATACTGCGTGGGGCCAAACCAGCACCATGCAAGGCCCCAACCCACTGCCGCACATGACTCGGCTGAACCGCTTTGAGTGGCACCTTGTGCAACACCACGAAATGCATCAAGCGCCCAAAAGCCTCTTCATAAAGAATCAACGTGCGCTCGGCCAGCCGCCGCTCAGCCTGCAAATATCGCAAGTGATGAACCAGTGCCTCATCCAAAAATAGAAGCGGCTTGACGCTTTGTTTTGCTTGGAGGGCGGCATCCCCTGAGCCCTGTTTCACGCCAGCTCGTATTCAGGCAGCAAACGCGCCAAACTGGCACTGGCCAAATCACCTATTCTTACCAAAAACTCGGTTCCCATGTCGACCGCAAAGCGTGTGGGATCGGGGGAACCCAAAACCAACATGCCAAAGGCTTGCGCACTGGACTCATGGCGTAAAGGCAAGAGAGCCACTGAGGCTACGCTGGCACGGTCTTCGAGCCAAAGCGCGGCCTCAAAACCCGAGTTCAAACCACAATACGGCAAGGTCAGGCTCGAGGCAAAGCTTTGGGCATCCAAGCTGACCTCTTGGGCAAAAGGCTCATCTTCAAAGGCTTCGTCTACGGCCCATAAACGTACCGCAGCTTGCGGAATCAAAAACTCATGCATCAAGTCTTGCACCAGCACGTAAGGCAGCTCAAGCAAATCGTTGGCCAGCATCAAGCTGCGGGTCCAGCGGTGAAGCTTGTCAGCAATGCTGACGTTATCTTGACCATGGCGAATCATTTCGATGATTTTGCGCTCGAGCCCTTTGATTTTTTCACGCAACATCTCCATCTGTCGCTCTTGCAGCGACACGGTGCGCTGGCCATGCGGGCTGGTGAGATAGACGCTGCTGAGTAGATCAGCATGACGCTCAAAAAAACTGGGCGTATGAGCCAGGTAGTTGGCAATTTCGGATTCGGTGATGCTATGGATTCCGCTGATTTGTTCGGTGGTGCTCACAGTGTGATCTCTCCTTCAAAAACGGTTTCTGCAGGCCCAGTCAAGAACACCGAAGTGCTTGGCCCCGACCACGAAATTGCCAACAAGCCGCCCCGCGCTTGCACTTCCACCTGATGATCTAGCAGGTTTTGTTGAATACCAGCAACCACGGCCGCACAAGCGCCAGTGCCACAGGCCAGTGTCTCACCCGCATCACGCTCAAAGACCCGCAAACGAACCTGATTGCGGTTAATGATTTGCATAAAGCCAACATTCACTCTACGGGCAAACCTTACATGTGACTCAATCAACGGCCCTAATGTCTTCACTGGCGCGGTATCAATGTCCGGCACTTGACACACTGCGTGCGGATTGCCCATAGACAGGACAAACAACTCATGCACCTGCCCGCCAACCGCCAACGGCCACAGCGATGCATGCCCCAAAATGCGCGGCTGCAGGCCCTGAGCGTCAAACGGCACCTGGGCTGTATCGAAGACCGGCGCACCCATATCTACCGTCACGCGACCATCGCTTTGCAACACCAAAATTAACCGGCTCTTGAGGGTCTCTACATGCAAGGTGGTTTTCTCAGACAACCCTTTGTCATGAACGAACCGTACAAAGCAGCGTGCACCATTGCCACAATTTTCAACCTCGTCGCCCGTATTGTTAAAAATGCGGTAACGAAAATCAATGCCAGGCAAGTTGCTGCGCTCAACCACTAAAATTTGATCCGCACCGACGCCAAAACGCCGGTCGCCAAGCCGACGCAGTTGCTCTTTTGAGAGCGCCAGGGGGCCTGTCGTAGCGTCTAGCACAACAAAGTCATTGCCAGCGCCTTGCATTTTGGTAAACCGCAGTGTCATGTGCTTGATGGCTTGAGCCGCATTAAGAAGGCCTGGATTTGCCAGTCCAAACTGATCATGTCGGGGGGTGACGCCAAGCTGACCACGACCATGACCAGGGCAACTTGGCTGTCATCAACGCATTTTCAACATCCGCTCCACGTTCAGCATAACCTTGACTTCATGCGGGGCCAAGCCACCCGTGGTGTGAAAAGCTGGCAGCCGGGTGTCACGCAGCACAGGCTCAGCCAAGGCCAAACCTTCGCGCCCCAAAATGGCGGCCACCACCGGTTCGTTGGCACGGCGTCCGCGGGCCAATACCAAAGCCACCTCTGTATTGCTCAGTCGCACAAAGCTCCCCGGAGGGTAAAGGCCAACAGCTTTAAGAATCGCCCCCCCCGTTTCGTCAGGCTTTTTCAGCTCATCGGTGTAAACAGCTTGAGCCGCGACCGTGGCTGATTGTGCTTTGCGTTTGCCCCGCGCGCTCAGGCGAGCCGAAAAAATGTCGCAGCGTTGAATCAAGCGCCCCAGTTGTTCGCCCAGGGGCTTATCACTGAGTGGACCTGGTTGGCTGTTGTGATGGCTGGCCACAGCGTCGAGCCAAAGGGCATCTTGCACACCCAAAGTCTTGAGCAAAGCCACGGTACGAGCGGAGTGACTTTGCACGTGTAAACGCTGCTGAGGGGTGAGCAGCACCTCTTGTTGCGACAGACGATCTTGAAGCTGGGTCATGGCCAGATTCATAGACAAAGCGGCCGCACGCAAGGGCTCGCGCAAGCTCTGTGGCCAGGCTGCGATGTGGCGGGCTGCCAAATCACACACCACCGTGACCAGCAGCGCATGAGTGGCGCTGTAGCTGCGCACCGGAGTGCTGGTGGATTGAATCAAAATAAATAACGCAGCATCAGCATCAGTTTCGACCTGATTGGCCACATCGGCTTGCAGCTTGAGCCAAGATGGCAGCCAGTCTTCGCGCTCGTGCTCGCGCATCAAGGTGCTGGCACGCAGTTGAAGTTCAGCCCAGACCGCCACAGGGTTAGCCGATCGATCTGGCACAACGGGCGCAGGAATAAAATCAGGCGTCGCATTTGAGAGTTGCTTGAGTGAAACATTTTGGCGCATCAGGTCATCAAGCTTGCTGGCCAAAGCACGCTGAAACCGCTCAGATTCAGCTTCATCGATGTAGCCACCGCGTTGAATCAAGTACAAACGCTCAGCTTCTGAATGGATCACCGAGCCCTTGGCCAGCAGCAGCTTCCCTGTCGCGTCATAGACCGAAAAAGGCAGGGCAACTTTTAAACGAATGGCGCTGGACGACAGGGAAACGAGGTTCATGCGTACGAGCCGATCCTGAGGATGAACGTGCATTAACTGTATGCGATTCTCAGCCACGTTGTGCGCAATAACAACCACGACTCCGGCCTACAATCAAGTGCCTATACTCGGCTTGACGCGGCTCATTTGCCTACCTGCCCCATGCCCGCTCACGATCTGCTTCTTATTGCACCTGTCTCACCCATGAGGCTCTCAGGTCTAGAGCCTGTGAGCATTGATAAAAACAGCCTCTTTATCAACATCGGTGAACGTACCAATGTCACGGGCTCTAAGGCTTTTGCCCGCATGATTTTGAATTCTCAATTTGAAGAGGCCCTGAGTGTGGCGCGCCAGCAAGTAGAAAACGGTGCTCAGGTGATCGACATCAACATGGACGAGGCCATGCTAGACAGCAAGGCCGCCATGCAACGCTTCTTGAACATGATCTCGGGTGAGCCTGAGATTGCCCGCGTGCCCATCATGGTTGACAGCTCGAAGTGGGAGGTGATTGAAGCTGGGTTGAAATGCATTCAGGGCAAGGGCATCGTCAATTCGATCTCCCTCAAAGAAGGCGAAGCGGCATTTTTGCACCAGGCCAAACTGGTCAAGCGCTATGGGGCTGCTGCGGTCATCATGGCTTTTGATGAAAAAGGCCAAGCTGACACCTTCGAGCGAAAAATACAAATTTGCGAGCGTGCTTACCGCTTCTTGGTTGACCGCGTGGGTTTTGCCTGCGAAGACATCATTTTCGACCCCAATATCTTTGCCATTGCCACCGGCATCGAAGAACACAACAACTATGCGGTGGATTTTATCAATGCCACGCGTTGGATCAAGCAACATCTGCCGGGTGCCAAAGTCAGTGGTGGCGTCAGCAACGTGAGCTTCAGCTTTCGCGGCAACGAGCCCGTGCGCGAAGCCATCCACACGGTTTTTTTGTACCACGCCATCCAAGCAGGCATGGACATGGGCATCGTCAATGCGGGCATGGTCGGGGTCTATGACGACCTAGACCCCCTGCTGCGTGAGCGGGTTGAAGATGTGGTGCTCAACCGACGTCCCGATGCAGGCGACCGGCTGATCGAGATCGCCGAAAGTGCCAAAGGCTTGGCCAAAGATGAGACCGCCAAGCTGGCCTGGCGCGGCACCCCAGAGGCCCCACGCACCGTTCAAGAGCGGCTGAGCCACGCTTTGGTGCACGGCATCACCGATTTCATCAACCCCGACACCGAAGAGGCCTACCAACACATCCTGTCGACTGGCGGGCGCCCACTGCATGTGATCGAAGGCCCCTTGATGGCCGGGATGAACATCGTGGGCGATCTATTTGGCCAAGGCAAGATGTTTTTGCCACAGGTGGTCAAAAGCGCACGGGTGATGAAGCAAGCCGTGGCCCACTTGCTCCCCTACATCGAGGCCGAGAAAAAAGCCATGGTTGAGGCCGGCGGTGAAGCCAAAGCCAAAGGCAAAATCGTGATTGCCACCGTCAAGGGTGATGTGCACGACATTGGCAAAAACATTGTCACCGTGGTTCTTCAGTGCAACAACTTTGAAGTCATCAACATGGGCGTCATGGTGCCCTGCAAAGACATCCTGGCCAAAGCCAAGGAAGAAAACGCGGACATCATTGGCCTGTCGGGCTTGATCACCCCCAGCCTTGAAGAAATGCAGTTTGTTGCGGCCGAGATGCAACGCGACACCTATTTTCGTGAGCGTCAAACCCCCCTATTGATTGGCGGGGCCACGTGCAGTCGGGTGCACACCGCAGTCAAGATTGCCCCCCACTACGAAGGGCCCGTGGTGTACGTGCCTGACGCCAGCCGCTCGGTGGGCGTGTGCAGTGAGCTGTTGTCTGACGAAAAATCCGCTCACTTTCAGGCAGAGCTGCGGGCCGACTACAACAAAGTACGCACGCTTCACGCCAACAAAAAAGCCACCCCCATGGTGAGCCTAGGGCAAGCACGGGCCAACAAAACACCCATCAACTGGTCAAACTACCAGCCACCCACACCGCACTTCATTGGTCGGCGGGCATTCAAAAGCTATGACCTGGCAGAACTGGCCCACAGCATTGACTGGGGCCCTTTTTTCCAGACCTGGGACTTGGCTGGCCCCTACCCTGCCATCTTGAAGGATGAGGTGGTGGGCGAGGCCGCAAGGCGTGTACACAACGAAGCCCAGGCGATGCTCAAGCGTGTCATCGAGGGCCGCTGGCTCACCGCCAATGGGGTCATCGGCTTGTATCCAGCCAACACGGTCAATGACGACGACATCGAGATTTACGCCGACGCCACCCGCAGCCAAGTGCTCATGACTTGGCATGGCCTGCGCACTCAAAGTGAGCGACCGGTGGTTGACGGCGTGCGCCGCCCCAACCGCTGCTTGGCTGACTTTATTGCACCCAAAGACTCAGGCGTTAAAGACTTCATTGGCTTGTTCGCGCTCACTGCAGGCCTGGGTGCAGAGAAAAAAGATCAACAATTTATCGCCCAAAATGACGACTATCAGGCCATCATGTTCAAAGCCCTGGCAGACCGCTTGGCTGAGGCCTTCGCAGAGCGTCTGCATCAACGTGTACGTACCGAATTCTGGGCCTATGCGCCTGACGAACGGCTGAGCACCGCAGCCCTGATTGCAGAAGCTTACCAAGGCATCCGTCCTGCACCTGGCTATCCGGCATGCCCAGATCACACCGTCAAAACTGACCTGTTTCGCGTTTTGCAAGCCACCGATATTGGCATGAGCCTGACTGAAAGCTGGGCCATGCTGCCAGCAGCCAGCGTGAGTGGTTTTTATATGGCCCACCCGCAGGCTGCCTATTTCAATGTAGGCAGCCTCGGTGATGACCAAATGACCGATTGGGCTGGGCGCACAGGGCAAGAGTTTGCGGCTGTATCCAGGGCATTGGCTGCACTTCGCTGAGCCTATACCCATAGGAACTGAAGATACTGGGTCGCTGAGCTCTCAGGCGCCGCTTCGGTGTGTCCTTCCGGCAAATCTGCATGAATTGATTCTGTGAACTGCGTACCGTCTGCTGCCATTGCAACCTTGGATGGAGAGCGGAGATG
>JANMEO010000207.1:0-15354 GCA_031376995.1 Burkholderiales bacterium | reverse complement strand
TGCTTCTTGAATTGACGCAGGTTGTAGGCACTTTGCCGCCAGTCGCCCAGGCCATGCGAATGACACAGCTCAGCGGAGATCTCGATGGTCTTGCGGGTTGCATCCCACAACAAATTAATATCGGTGGGATATACCCATCGGAACTGAAGATGCTGGGTTGATGGGTCGTTTGGGGAATGGGGGTGCAAGGCGTACCGATGACCTGCCACAGGAGGGGCTGCGAGTGGCTGCATAGGGGAACATGGCACTGTCCAGAACCTTACACAATGATCGAAAAATCTCGAACTCCACCGGGAGGATGGACGAGCCTGTGTTATCCAGAAACAGCACTTTTAACCACGCCAGATCAGGGTGTCTGAAGGTGGGGTGGAGGGGGGCAGCCTAAAGCTCTTCCACCCTCAGCGGCGGGAAGCTGTCCCAGCTAAGGCATCCAGGACATTGCCAAAAATAGTGCTGGGTTTCGAAGCCACAGGCGGCGCAGCGATAACGCAGCAAAGGCTTGACGGCATGGCTGATGGCCGCGTCTAAAGCCGCCGCGGCCCCCGGGTCCCAGGCGGGCGTTGCGGGCAGCAGGGCCAGCCAGCTGCGCATTGCGCTGAGGCTTTGATGGTCCTTGAGGTGATCAATTAAGCGTTGGGATTGCCTTTGAGGATCAACGATACCCAGCGCATCCAGCAAGTCAACCGTAGGCCGCTGGGTATAGTGGGTCTGCAGATGCTCCAGCGCTAAGGCCGATTGTTGTGCTGCCATGGCGGTTTCTGCGTAGGCTTTCGCCACCAAGTTAAAAGCGGCCGGTTGAACCACGGCCAATTGACCCCAAAGCCGAAGCGCAAGTCGCAGATCACCGCTGGCTTTGGCGCGGTGCCCTGCCATCACAAGAGGCCGGGCGGCCAGCGGAGACGCTTCAGTGGCATGCTTTAAAGCCACGCCTGCTTGCACGTCGTCATGTTGTAACTCAGCCGCGTGGGCCAATTCGCACCAGTAGTGGGCAATTCGGGCTGAATATGAGCCGATACCGCTGCGCTCCAGATGCTGTGCGGTGTCAACCGCAGCCTGCCAGTCGCGAGAGCGCTCTTGCAGCGTCAAGAGGGCCAAGCGCGCCTCGGTGTCAAACGAGGTGCCTGCCAACGCCTGCCATGCCTGCTCGGCACGATCGAACAAGCCTGCGGTGAGAAAATCCTGGGCCAGCGCATGTTGTGCCCGCTCTCGCTCAAATTGTGGAAGATCCGCGCGATTGAGCAGATGCTGGTGAACGCGCACAGCACGCTCATACTCGCCTCGTCGACGAAAGAGATTGCCCAGGGCAAAGTGCAGGTCGGTGGTGTCGGGGTCATGTTGAACGGCTTCAGTGAAGGCATCGATCGCCTTGTCGTGCTGCTCATTCAGAAGAAAATTCAAGCCCTTGAAATAAGCTTTGGGTGAGTAGCGTTGCTCTTTGCGCCATTGCCTTAAATCAAAGCGCGAGGCCGCCCACCCCAAGCCAAAAGTGATGGGCAACCCCAGGAGCAACCATTGAAGATCAAAGTCCATCGCGGGGGGGATGTTCAGGCATGCGCTCGGGCGGGGTCATGGGGGGGGTCTGGGGTGCACGCGGCGCCACAACGTTGGATTGCGCGCGGTGGCGCCACCAACTGGGCAGCATGGCAAAAATGCCGACCCCGCAACCCAGCGCAAAAGCAGCGAGCACCACAAACACCGTGCGAGTTTGCCACTGATAGCCAAAAAACCAGTTCAGTGTGGTTGCATGTTGGTTGTTAAGCGCAAAAGCAAATAAAACAAAAAAAATCAATGCTCGCAAGAACCAGACTATCACTTTCATGCGGGTGTTTCCGTGTTGTCGATCAAGGGCGTATTGGCCTGGGGTGTTGGCAATTTGCCAAAAGCATCAACCCCCTCACGCAGGGCTTTGCCGGGCTTGAAATGGGGCACCAGGCGTTCTGGAATCAGCACTTGTTCGCCAGAGCGTGGGTTGCGGCCTAGGCGAGGGGGGTGGCGGCTGATAGAGAAACTGCCAAACCCCCGAATTTCAATTCGATGCCCACGACACAAGGCGTCAGCCATGGCATCCAGCATGGTGTTGACAGCAAATTCAGTATCCAGGTCGCCCAACTGGCCAAATTGTTCAGCCAGTCGGGCCACCAAGTCAGAGCGAGTCATCTGAAGGCATCCTGTGCGTTGGGTGAATTGGGTAGAGATTCATCGCGCATGGGCTCAATGAAACAAGCCCGCGGCCTGGTCAACCAGGGCCCGCGGGCTTGAGACAGATCGGCATGGGCAGTGAATGAAACTGGCCCGACTCAGCCGTTGGGGTTGTCCAGCTTGGCGCGCAACAAGGCCCCTAAGCTGGTGGTGCCAGCGTTTTCACGCTCGCTGGTTTGCGTCAAACGCTGCATGGCTTCTTGTTGATCGGCGCTGTCTTTTGCTTTGATCGACAACTGAATAGAGCGGGTCTTGCGATCTACGTTGACAATCAGGGCAGAGACTTCGTCACCTTCTTTGAGCATGGTGCGTGCATCTTCAACACGCTCGCGGGCAATCTCAGAAGCACGCAAATAGCCAGTCACCTCATCAGCCAACTGGATTTCAGCACCACGCGCATCGATGGTCTTGACTTTGCCTACCACCACGACGCCGCGGTCGTTAACGGCGGTGTAGTTGGTGAAGGGGTCAGAGTCGAGTTGTTTGATGCCCAAAGAAATGCGCTCACGCTCGACATCGACAGCCAGCACCACAGCCTCAACCTCTTGGCCTTTTTTGTAGTTGCGCACGGCAGTTTCGCCCGGCTCGTGCCAGCTGAGATCTGAGAGGTGAACAAGGCCGTCGATACCCGCTGACAAGCCCACAAACACGCCAAAGTCGGTGATGGACTTGACCGGGCCAGAGACCTTATCGCCACGTTGTACTGTGGTGGCAAACTCTTCCCAGGGATTGGTGATGCACTGTTTCATACCCAGGCTGATACGGCGCTTGTCCTCGTCAATCTCAAGGACCATGACCTCAACCTCATCACCCAACGAAACGATCTTGTTGGGGGCCACGTTTTTGTTGGTCCAGTCCATTTCAGAGACGTGGACCAAGCCCTCAATGCCAGGCTCGATTTCAACAAACGCGCCGTAGTCAGCAATGTTGGTGATTTTGCCGAACAGTCGGGTGCTGTTGGGATAGCGACGCGCCACACCATGCCAGGGGTCGTCACCCAGTTGCTTAATGCCCAAAGACACACGGTTTTTCTCTGCGTCAAATTTGAGAACCTTAGCTTGCAGCTCTTGACCCACAGTGACCACTTCGCTGGGGTGGCGTACACGACGCCAGGCCATGTCAGTGATGTGAAGCAAGCCGTCGATGCCGCCGAGGTCGACAAAAGCACCATATTCGGTGATGTTTTTGACCACACCTGAGACGATAGAGCCCTCTGCCAGAGTGCCCAGCAGTTTGGCGCGCTCTTCGCCCATAGAAGCCTCGACCACGGCGCGGCGAGACAGCACCACGTTGTTGCGCTTGCGGTCAAGTTTGATGACCTTGAACTCCATGGTCTTGCCTTCATACGGGCTCATGTCTTTGACTGGGCGCGTATCGAGCAGAGATCCTGGCAAAAAGGCACGAATGCCATTGACCAACACGGTCAAGCCGCCTTTGACTTTGCCATTAACGGTGCCCGTCACGAACTCTCCCGACTCTAGCGAGTTTTCGAGAGACAACCAGGATGCCAAACGCTTGGCTTTGTCGCGCGAAAGAATGGTGTCGCCATAGCCGTTTTCGATCGCATCAATGGCCACCGAGACGAAGTCACCGACCTCAACTTCAAGCTCGCCTTGATCGTTTTTGAATTCTTCAATGGGCACATAGGCCTCAGACTTGAGGCCGGCGTTCACGACCACAAAGTTATAGTCAACCCGCACGACTTCAGCGGAGATGACTTCACCCATGCGCATGTCAGAGCGCTTGAGGGATTCTTCAAACAGGGCGGCAAAAGATTCGCCAATGGAAGCAGCAACAGTAGAGTTTTGGAGCATGGGTTTTCCGGTGCAGCGTCACGCTGCGGTTAAGTTGAAAACGTCAACTCATCGACGCTGCGGTGCAGGGTGACGAGAAGAAGAGTCGACGGCCGACGGGTCATTGAGCCCTTGGGTGACCAAGCTCTCGCTGTTGTTGCCAGGTACTGAGCACCGCATCTACTGTATCTTGGGCAGACAGGGTTGAGTTGTCCAGCAACACCGCGTCTTGTGCGGGTTTCAAGGGTGAAACACTGCGGTGGATATCCCGAGTGTCACGCGCCTCTAAGTCTGCACGAAGGTCATCCATGTTAGCTGCATTTCCCTTCAAAATCAATTGCTTATAGCGCCGAGCTGCCCGGTGTGAGGCACTGGCTGTGAGAAAAATCTTCAGTTGTGCATCAGGGAAGATCACTGTGCCCATGTCGCGCCCATCAGCAACTAGCCCAGGCAACTGGCGAAAATTGAGTTGCAACTGCCTCAAAGCGTCACGAACTTTGGGCCAAGCTGAGACCACCGACGCGCTGGCTCCAACAGCCTCTTCACGCAAGGCTTCAGTGATATTTTCTTCCCCCATCCAAACCTGATGTTCACTGAAGCGCATTGGCAGCGCAGCGGCCAATGCTGCCAGGCCTGTCTCGTCAGTATCGGCCACCTGGGCCCGTAAGGCCGCCAGGGCCGTGGCGCGATAAAGCACCCCGGAATCCAGTAAGTGGTAGCCAAGTGCCGAGGCCACCGAGCTGGCCACCGTCCCTTTGCCTGAGGCCGTTGGCCCATCGATGGTGATGACTGGGATCATGTGGGTGTCCGTGCTCACTACCGAGAAGAAGGTTTGAAAGTAGTCTGGAAAGGTTTTAGCTACGCACTGTGGGTCCAAAATACGGATTGACTGCAGGGGGGCGCCAGCCGTTAAGGGGTTGAATGCCGCCAGTGAGAAGCACATCGCCATGCGATGGTCATCGTAGGTTTTGATGGCGGCGCTGCGCCACGTGGAGGGCGGAGAAATCTCGATGGCGTCGCTTGACTCCTTCACCTGGGCGCCCAATTTGCGCAGTTCGCAAGCCATGGCTTGAATGCGGTCGGTTTCTTTGACGCGCCAGCTGCCAATATTGCGCAGCCGCGTGGTGCCTTTGGCATAGAGCGCCAAAATGGCCAGAGTCATGGCGGCATCAGGCATGTGGTTGCAATCAAGATCGATGGCCTTGAGAGGCCACTGACCACGGCGAACCTCTAACCAGCCGGGCCCGCTGCTGACTTGGGCGCCCATCAACTGGGCTGCATCCGCAAACGCGATGTCACCTTGGATCGAGTCGCTGCCGACGCCTTCAATGCGCAAAGGCAGCTCAGTGGATGCCAGCGCACCCAGGGCCATGAAGTAAGAGGCTGCAGAGGCATCACCCTCCACATGGATATCGCCTGGCGACACATAGCGACTGTCCTTGGGCACTGTGAAACGGCGCCATCCTTCACGCTCAACCTGGATGCCAAAGCGTGTCAATAAGTTAAGGGTGATATCGATGTAGGGCCTTGAAATCAATGAGCCCTCGACCTCGATCACACAAGCACCCTTGTGACTCACCAGGGGTAAAGCCAGCAGCAGTGCCGTCAAAAACTGACTCGACACATCTCCTCGAACCTGGATGGCTTGCTGAGTTTTCAAAGTGCTGAAGTCGGGTCTCAGCCCAGCGTTCAGGCGCAAGGGCGGGAAACCCGCTGGCCCCAGATAATCAATCTGGCATCCCAGTTGTTGGAGGGCTTCAACTAAATCACCAATGGGGCGCTCATGCATGCGGGCAACACCACTGAGCTCGAACTCTCCGCCTTGGGTGGCGCTCAATAACGCCAGTGCCGCAGTCAATGGCCGCATCGCCGTTCCTGCATTACCCAAAAAAAGTTGAGCCTTGCGGGTGCGAAGTTGCCCCCCTAGACCCGTGATCTGCAAACTGGCACCTTGCGGCTCGAGCTTGCAACCCAGCGCCGCGAGGGCGTCTTTCATCACCAGCGTGTCCTCAGAGTCCAGCAGCTGATGGACCCGTGTCGTCCCTTCGCTCAAGCCTGCCAGAAGCAGCACACGGTTTGAAATGCTTTTTGAGCCCGGCAGGGTGATGGTGCCACTGGCGCGTCGCAGTGGGGGGATGTCGATGAAGGGAGGTTGGGTCATGAGAAAAACCACGAGGCCGAACTCGGTGCTCTGAAAAAAAGAAACCCGCTTAAGCTCTCGGGGTGGGATTGAATACAGCGTCAGGGGCTGTGGGCTGTGAGGCCGAGGCCAGCCCCCAATCGGTGCGAATCGACGATGCGTCGCGGATCAAAGCTTCTAACGCGTTGGCATCCCCAAGGGTCATGCACGCTTCGAACCTCTCCAAAGACTGCTTAAAGTTTTTCAACTGGGCTTTCAACTCAGTTTGATTCGACAACAAAATGTCACGCCAAACAATAGGCTCGCTGGCGCCGATGCGAGTGAAATCGCGAAAGCCAGGCCCGGCCAGTGATAAAAAGCTGGGTTCAGTGGGCTGTCGAGCGATGCCGTTTAAAAAGGCAAACGCCAGCAAGTGCGGCAGGTGGCTGACGCAGGCCAAGGCAGCGTCGTGCTGGTGGGGCGTCATTTCTGTGACTCGGGCGCCGATGGCTGTCCACAAAGCAGTGGCCCTTTGAAGCAACTCTGGGGGATTTTCAGGCAACGGGGTAAGGATGACCCTGTGATTAGAATAAAGATTGGCGTCAGCGTAAGCAATGCCTGCCACCTCGCGCCCAGCAATCGGGTGCGCAGGCACAAAAGACAGCACCCGGTCTTTGAGTGCACGTCGTGCAGCCTCTACAACATCAGTTTTGGTGGAGCCTACGTCCATCAACAACACGTGAGGTTCAACCAGATGGCAAATCGCTCGGAATGTGATTTCGCTGGCGGCCACTGGCACAGCAATCAATACCACGTCAGACCCCGAGACAGCTTGCAGCGCAGACTCTGCCACCAAGTCAATCACACCCAAGCGTTTGGCTTTTTCAGTGGTGGACGGTGACTTGCTGTAGCCTACCACTTGCTTGACCATACCAGCGCGCTTGAGCGCAAGGGCGAACGATCCGCCCATGAGCCCGCAACCAATGATGCCAAGTTGATTGAACATAAACGCGTGGTCTGAGCCTTAATGAGTGTCGATCGGATAGGTGCCTAAGATTTTGAAAAATGCGCAAACTTCACGCAATTCTCGCAACGCACAGGTCACAGCGGGTTCATCAGGGTGCCCATGAAGATCCATATAAAAGTAATACTCCCACTGCCCTGAGCGTGCTGGGCGCGACTCAAAGCGCGACATCGACACCCCGTGATTTTTGAGTGGCACCAGCATATCGTGCACTGCGCCAGGCCTATTTACCACAGACACGACCAAGCTGGTGCAGTCATGGCCGCAAGCTTGAGGTTGGGGTTGACGCGCGGGGTGGGCCACGATGGCAAACCGTGTTCGGTTATAGGGGTCATCTTGAATGCCAGGAGACACGACATGCAGGCCATATTCGCTGGCGGCTCGGGTGCTGGCGATGGCTGCCAAGCTGGGGTCGAAAGATGCCAGGCGGGCGCCCTCTGCGTTGCTTGCAACCGGTTGGCGCTCAACCTGGGGCAGGTGGCTGCTCAACCAGCCATGGCACTGGCCCAGGGCTTGTGGGTGGGCGCACACCGCACGCAAATTCTCGAGCGAGTCGGTTTTGCGCAGCAGGTTGTGCTGAACAAGCAAACTGGTCTCACCCAAAATGAACAATGGGGTGGTTAAAAAAAGGTCGAGCGAACGGGCCACCACCCCTTCGGTTGAGTTTTCGACCGGCACGACGCCAAAGTCAGCGGCGCCTGCGGTGGTGGTGCGAAAGACTTCATCAATGCTGGCACAGGCAAGCTTCACGATGGAGTTGCCAAAAAAGCCCAGGGCAGCTTGTTCGCTGAAGGTGCCTGCAGGCCCTAAAAATGCAACCCGTGTGGGGGTCTCGAGCGCGCGGCAGGCCGACATGATCTCGCGCCATATGGGCGACACACTTTCGGTTTTCAGGGGGCCGCAGTTGCTGGCTTTCAACGCATCAATAACCTGGGCTTCACGCTCAGGCCTGAATGCCACCGAGCCCTCTGCTTTTTTGACCTCACCGATCTTTTGGGCCAAGGTGGCCCGCTGGTTTAAGAGCGCAAGCAATTCTTGGTCCAGGGCATCAATGTCTTGGCGCAAGGCCAAGAGTTGGGGGGCCGAAGGGGTTGGGGGGAGGGACTCAGCCATGACGCAGGGCGAAGTCTTGCATGAACGTAACCAGGGCTTGCACGCCGGCCACTGGCATCGCGTTGTACAAGCTGGCTCGCATGCCCCCCACCGACTTGTGTCCCTTGAGTTGCAACAAACCAGCGGCCTTAGCCTCACTCAAAAAGGGCTCATTCAAGCGGGCATCCCGCAAAAAAAATGGCACGTTCATTCGAGAGCGCCAAAGGGGCAGTACCTTGTTTTCATAAAAGGGTGTTTGGTCAATGCAGTCATAAAGTAGCTGCGCCTTGAAAAGGTTGCGGGCTTCAACCGCTGGCAGACCCACTAAACCCTGGTGGGTTTGGTGCTTGAGCCATTTGAACACTAACCCCGCCACGTAGATGGCGTAGGTGGGGGGCGTGTTGTACATCGAGTTGTTTTGGGCAATGGTCTGAAAGTTAAACGCCGAGGGGCAAATTGCCAAGGCATGGCCCAACAGGCTTTCGCGAATAAAAACCAGCGTCACCCCTGCAATTCCTATGTTTTTTTGTGCCCCACCAAATGCCAAGCCTACTCGTGTCCAATCGATGGGGCGTGATCCCATGTGCGATGAGATATCGACCACCAGTGGAGCGTCGCATCCCAGTTGTCGCAAGTCTGGCAGCTCATGAAATTCGATGCCGTCGATGGTTTCGTTGCTGCAAATGTGCACGTAGGCAGGTTTCGGGCTCAAAGCCCACTCGCTGGGTGGGGCCACGGTGGTTAGGTTCGACGGCTCGTTGGATGCCGCCACATGCACCAAACCGTAGCGTTGGGCTTCTTTGCAAGATTTTTGAGACCACGACCCTGTCAGCACAAAATTCATAGCCTGATCAGGCTTCACGCCACCCAGTAGATTGAGGGGGACGATTGCGTTTTCAGCCAAACCACCGCCTTGCGCAAACAAAATCTGAAACTCAGCGGGCACGCCAAGAAACTCGCGCGCATCGGCCAGTGCTTGCGCCAAAATGCCCATGAACTGCGGGCCACGGTGACTCATCTCCATCACACTCATGCCACAGCCTTGCCAATCCAACATCTCCTGAGCTGCTTGTTGAAGCACCTCAGTCGGCAATGTGGCGGGGCCAGGTGAAAAATTAAAAGGCCGGGTCATGGTTAGAGAAAATTCATGGGCTAGGGTTTGGCGGCTGGTTTTGCCTGTTCAGCTGAAGGTGCTTGCGTTTGCGTCTTTGTCTGCTTGTTTTCTAGGCGTTTGAGCATATTTTGCTGCAGCACCCGTACTTTGGCTTCTAAGTCTGTGTGGGTTTGGGCCATCAGCGTGTCGCTCAAAACGCGCTGCATCTGTGCACTGAGCTCTTGCAGGCGGCGGTTGATGGGAGACTCAAGAATGGCGATCAATTCTTTAAGCTCGTCTTCTGTGAATTTTTCTTCTAAAAACAAACCAACGGTGGCGGGGGCCAGTTGGATGGCCTGTTCTTTCAGAGGCGGAACTGCTTCGTCAAGGTATTTTTTGACATCAGCTTGAAGGCCTCTGCCCACTTCAAGTCGGCGCTCAGCCGCAACACCGGTTTGTAGCGCCAGTCTGGCTTGCTGAATAAGTTGCGCAGCGGGTTGCTCTGCCAAGGCCTGGGCCAGCCCCTCGACCACGGGTTGTTGCAGCTTCAAAATTTGAGTGATCAAATCTTTTTTACTGGGTGATGAAGCTGTTTGAGCGCTGGCTTCAGGGCTCAAATGCGCAAGCAAAAATACAAATAAAAAAACCAATACAAATACGAACGTAGCCATCACCCCAAACAACGGCAACCCGCTCAAGCGAGCACGATAAGGACAGCGGCTGCTCACGCGGGGTCCTTGGCCTCGTTGGCTGAGGGGTCGCCTTCTATGCCGATGTCGGATTCGTTCTCGTTGGCATCATTTTCGGCAATGCGCTGCAAGCCAATGAGCTTCGTTCCGTCATCCAGGGCAATGAGCGTGACCCCCTGCGTGGCGCGGCCCATTTCACGAATTTCAGACACTCGGGTGCGCACCAACACGCCTTTGTCTGTGATGAGCATGATTTCGTCTTTGGCATGAACAAGTGTGGCGGCCACCACCTTGCCATTTCGCTCGCTTTGTTGAATGGCGATCATGCCTTTGGTACCCCGACCATGGCGTGTGTACTCAACGATGCTGGTGCGCTTGCCAAAGCCGTGTTGTGTTGCGGTCAGCACACTTTGTGACTCATCCTCGGCCACTAGCATGGCGATCACGCTTTGGCCCTCTTCAAGCATCATGCCACGCACACCCCGAGCACCGCGACCCATGGAGCGCACGTCATTTTCGTCAAAACGCACGGCTTTGCCGCCGTCGCTGAAAAGCATCACGTCATGTTGCCCATCGGTCAAAGCGGCACCGATTAAAAAATCACCTTCATCAAGGTCGACGGCGATGATGCCGGCCTTGCGGGGGTTGCTGAACTCGGTCAGCGACGTTTTCTTGACCACTCCTTGCGCGGTGGCCATGAAGATGAAGTGATCATCTGGGAAAGTACAAAACTGGCCCGTGAGGGGCAGCACGACATTGACCTTCTCACCCGTTTGCAGCGGGAACATGTTGACGATAGGGCGCCCTCGCGATGTGCGAGACCCTTGGGGCACCTCCCACACCTTGATCCAATAGACGCGGCCTCTGGTTGTGAAGCATAAAATGTAGTCGTGGGTGTTGGCAATGAATAGCTGGTCAATCCAGTCATCGTCTTTGGTTTGGGTGGCTTGCTTGCCTCGACCGCCACGTTTTTGAGCGCGGTATTCGCTCAAGGGCTGACTTTTGATGTAGCCCGTGTGGCTGAGTGTCACCACCATGTCGGTGGGCGTGATCAGATCTTCGGTGCCCAGGTCTTGGGCGTTGTGTTCAATGACGCTGCGTCGGGCGCCAACCTTGGATTGGCCAAACTCAAGCTTGATGGCCGTGAGCTCTTCAGAAATGATCGCAGTGACGCGTGTGGGCGTGACCAAGATGTTGAGTAAATCAGCAATCTGCTTCATGACCTCCCGGTACTCGCCCAAAATCTTGTCTTGCTCCAGCCCCGTGAGCCGCTGCAAGCGCATCTGCAAAATCTCAGAAGCTTGGTCGTCACTGAGTCGGTACAAGCCGTCAGGCTGCATGCCATAGTGCTTGGGCAATCCCTGTGGGCGGAATGCCTCGCGCCCACCAGGTGCATCGGCATCGGTGCGCGACAGCATCTCGCGCACCATGGATGAGTCCCAACTTTTGCTCATCAGGGCTTGCTTGGCAAGAGGCGGCGTCGATGAGGTCTTGATGGTCTCGATGAACTCATCGATGTTGGCCAAAGCCACAGCCAGGCCCTCTAAAACATGCCCGCGCTCGCGCGCTTTGCGCAGCTCAAATACGGTGCGCCGAGTGACCACTTCACGACGATGCTCTAAAAATATAGCAATCAGTTCCTTCAGATTGCACAACTTAGGCTGGTTGTCAATTAGCGCCACCATGTTGATGCCAAAGGTGTCTTGCAACTGTGTTTGCTTATACAGGTTGTTTAACACCACCTCAGGCACTTCGCCCCGCTTGAGTTCAATGACCACTCGCATGCCCGATTTGTCGGATTCATCTTGAATGTGGCTAATGCCCTCAATCTTTTTTTCATGCACCAGCTCAGCCATGCGCTCGAGCAGGTTTTTCTTGTTGACCTGGTAGGGTATTTCGTCGACGATGATCGACTGGCGTTGCCCTCTATCGATCTCTTCAAAATGGCATTTGGCTCGCATGATGACTTTGCCACGACCTGTGCGGTAGCCTTCACGCACACCACTGAGGCCATAAATAATGCCCGCCGTCGGAAAATCTGGCGCTGGGATGATCTCCATCAGCTCATCAATCGTGGCCTCTGGGTTTTTGAGCAGGTGGTGACAGGCATCGACCACTTCATTGATGTTGTGCGGCGGGATGTTCGTGGCCATGCCCACAGCAATCCCGGCTGAGCCGTTGACCAGTAAATTGGGTAGCCGCGTGGGTAAAACCAGAGGCTCTCTTTCGCTGCCATCATAGTTGGGGCCAAAGTCAACGGTTTCCTTGTCAAGATCGGCTAGCATTTCATGCGCGATTTTGGCCAATCGGATCTCGGTGTAACGCATGGCCGCAGCGTTGTCGCCGTCGACTGAGCCGAAATTGCCTTGGCCATCGACTAACATGTGCCGCAATGAAAAATCCTGGGCCATGCGCACGATGGTGTCGTAAACCGCGCTGTCGCCATGCGGGTGATACTTACCAATCACGTCCCCCACGATGCGGGCTGATTTCTTGTAAGGGCGGTTCCAGTCGTTGTTCAACTCGTGCATGGCAAACAACACGCGGCGGTGAACGGGCTTGAGGCCATCTCTGGCGTCTGGGAGTGCGCGACCCACGATCACGCTCATGGCGTAACTCAGGTACGACTGCCTCATTTCCTCTTCCAGGCTGATAGGCAGTGTTTCTTTGGCAAACTGTGTCATGCAGTGGGAGGCGCTCAGTGGGCCGCCTGCTTGAGAAGAACAATCCGGGATTCTAGGGCCTCTTGGGAAAGTCGCCGCCGTTCAAAATGGTTTGTTGGCGTGAGCTGCCAAACGCCAAACAATAGCCATACCTGGAAGTATTGAGCCTTTGCAACGACGTACACAGTTTAAAGAAGCTGTTGGATGCCCGGCGCACGATTTACCAAACCGGTTGAATGGGTATAAACGCCCGTCGGCGTGGTTGATGCACAACATCGTCAACTTTTCAAGGGCTTGGTTCTGTAGCTGTTTGATGGGGCCCCTGTGGCACAATTAAGGGCTAAGTCTTATCGGGCATCAATGAACCAGCCAGGGTTGCCTAGTTTGGTCGATGCATCATCAGATTTTTTTTTAGAACATTCGCCTCAGGAGAATCATGAATACCTTCAATAAATCCGCGTCGGTACTTGCAGTCACCGCGCTTGCACTCTCTACTGTTGGTGCTCTTGCCCAAAGTACCAATTGGGCTGCCAATGGTGGTAATTGGCGCAATGGATCCAATGAAGCTTGCTGGCGCTCGAGCAGCTGGACTCCAGCTACTGCGGCCAAGGAATGCGATGGCGCCATCGTGATTCCACCACCAGCACCGCCAGTGGTTGAACCCGTGCTCGCCCCTGTGCCAGTCCCCATGGTTCCGGTCGCTCCACCGCCTCCTCCTTTGCCCATTAACGAAAAAGTCACTTTTGCTGCAGATGCTTTTTTTGATTTTGACAAAGCAGTTTTGAAGGCTGAAGGTCGTGCAAAGCTTGACGAAGTCGTCTCCAAGCTGAGCGGCATGAATCTTGAAGTGATCATTGCCGTTGGCCATACCGATTCAGTGGGTAGCGATGTTTACAACCAAGCGTTGTCACTGCGGCGCGCTGATGCCGTCAAGGTCTATCTCACGTCCAAGGGCATTGAAAACAGCCGCGTTTACTCTGAAGGCAAAGGCGAGAAGCAGCCTGTGGCTGAGAACAGCTCCAAAGCTGGTCGCGAAAAAAATCGCCGGGTTGAAATCGAAGTTGTTGGTAATCGCACCAAGTCAATCACCAAGTAAGCTTGTCTGCAGACTCATGATTTGCCCATCCCAAAAAACCCCGCCCTGGCGGGGTTTTTTGTCTTTCAACCACCCTGAGTCTTGCACATAGACATGCACATGCAACCCAATGTCGACCCTGAAGAGCTTGCCAAGTTCAGCGACTTGGCTCATCGTTGGTGGGATCTAGAGAGTGAGTTTCGTCCGCTGCACCAGATCAACCCTTTGCGATTAGGCTGGATCGAGCGCAGGGTTGCATTGGCCCATCGCCGGGTGCTTGATGTGGGCTGTGGTGGAGGCATCTTGAGTGATGCCATGGCGCGTTGTGGCGCTGAGGTGTTGGGCATTGATTTGGCAAGCAAGTCACTCAAAGTCGCTCAGTTGCATGCCTTAGAGGCCAGCACGCCGAGGGTCAGTTACCGTGAGGTGTCAGCAGAGGCTTTGGCTGATGAAATGCCGAACTCTTTTGATGTGGTCACTTGCATGGAGATGCTAGAGCACGTGCCCGACCCCGCGTCGATCGTTCGTTCATGCGCAACACTGGTCAAGCCGGGCGGGCATGTCTTTTTTTCAACCTTGAGTCGCAATCTCAAGTCTTACCTGTTTGCCATTGTGGGTGCTGAGTATGTGTTAAAAATTTTACCCAAAGGGACTCACGATTACGCCCGCTTTATTTGCCCCAGCGAGCTCGCACAAAGTTGTCGTGATGCGGGGTTGACGGTGACAGACTTGGTGGGTTTGACCTACAACCCATTAACCCGCGTTTACAAGCTCACGCCTGACACCCAAGTGAACTACATGCTGGCCTGCCAGAAGCCGGTGTCATGAGCTTGCTCAGGGAGAGCTACAGCGCAGTCTTGTTTGATCTTGACGGCACACTGATTGACAGCGCCCCCGACCTCGCCGCAGCTGCCAATGATTTGCGCCATCGGCGCGGCATGCCGACCTTGGCTTTTGAGACTTTACGTCCCTGGGTTGGGGCGGGTGCGCGGGGAATGGTGTGGGCTGCTTTAGAAGTGGCCTCTGATCAGCCTGAGTTCATTGCTCTGCGCGATGAATTTTTGGGGTGTTATGAACAACGTCTGACTGATACAACCCGTGTCTTTGATGCCATGCAGCCCTTGCTGAATGCCTTGAGCCAGCGTCAGATTTCTTGGGGTATTGTGACCAATAAGGCTGCTCGTTTTACGCTACCGCTGGTTCGAGCACTGAAGCTCGATGATCGCGCTGCAACAGTGATTTGTGGCGATACCACGGCGCACGCCAAGCCACACCCTGCGCCACTGCTCGAGGCCGCGCGCCAACTGGGCGTGTCGCCCAAATCGTGTGTTTACGTGGGCGACGACTTGCGTGATATCCAGGCCGGCCAGGCTGCGGGCATGGACACCGTGGCCGCAGCCTGGGGTTATCTGGGTTTAGGCGAGTTGGTTGAGCACTGGGGCGCTAATTTTCTAGCACACACCCCTTTTGAGCTACAAAATTGGTTAGATCTGACTTAGACTACAAACTGCCTGGGGCTGACCTGGCTTCGACGGAGGTTCGGAGTTGGAACGGGGCATGCCGAGCACCAGTTCGCTCGTAAAACCACTGGAAACAAAGTAACTGCA
>JANMEO010000108.1:0-3373 GCA_031376995.1 Burkholderiales bacterium | reverse complement strand
GATCACCATCCGCTTATCTAGCCGGGCGTCTCCCAGCGATAGCGTCTCAAATTCTTCTTCAGCCCATGTAGTCATCCTCCCAGTGTGCCTTCTCTTCGGGCTAAATCATGCTGGGCTGCGAGTTGTGTGTAATGGGATGACTTGAGCGTGATCAACCCGTAGCAAAATTTGTTAAACACAATATTTGGCAACAAAAACTGCTGGTACAAACGCAAGGTGCTGAGCATGGGGTTCAGCGAATAAATTTTCATCAGTGGCCCGATCATGGAGTGGTTGAACCCCGGGTGCTCATTGAGCTTGCTGACTTGATCCAATCGACAGCAAAGGATAAAGAGGGTCCTATTTGGATTCATTGCCGAGCTGGGGTTGGCCGAACCGGAACGTTGATGAGTTTCATGGCGGCTCGCAAGATCTTGAGCACGCATCTCAAGTCTAGCGAACTGGAAAATCTCTCCGTTAACCAGCTGCTTGAAACGGTAGTGGACGTGGTGGCCAAAGGCCGCATGCAGCGTGGGCCATTTTTTGTAGAGGCCAAAGAGCAGTTTGCCTTGGTTGTAGAGGCCCTCATGCAGCATTTTGAGGCGGCCCTTCAAGCACCATCTATCAACAGAAATAATACGCCTAGCAGCCCAGTTCCTAGCCAACCCAACCAGCGCCGCGCTGACCTCTCTGGGGCACAAGGCAGCCCTGCTGCCTCTGTACAGCATTTACGCAACTCAAGACTGCAAGAGCCTGTTGTGCCCGTCGAGCCGCAAACCGCTCCATCTGAAGATATGGCAAACCAAGCCACTGTCAAAAATGGCAATCTTTCACCGCCAGAAAACAAAATAGCCGTTTCTTTGTCAGCCGCCGGCCAACAAAGCCCGCCGACAGTCAGCCAAGCTGCGCCAAATAAAGCCAAACGAAAAGCGCCGGTACCTTTGGATTTTCTCCGAGGGAGATTGTTCCGTAACCCCTTACCCACCATAGCAGAAGTTGACGAAGGAAAGTTATCGAACTCTTCTGAAAAACCAGCCCTAAGTCAGCAAGCTCCAACCCAACAGCCTGCAGCGGCCAAACCCACACTTGTGAGCAACCCACCAGCAACATTCAGCACAACCACGCTTTGGGAAACGCTTGGCGCAAAAACTCAGGAAAACCCCATTGAATTTTTGCCAACCGGTGAAGTTGATGATAACGGCTCTGGAGTACCGTGCCCCAAGCAAACAGTGGTTGAGGTAGACATCCCGGGAAATACCATAAAGCCACATGCTAACCATGTGCGCTTCAAGGATAGCGCGCAGCCGACGCAACACACCACTCAAGAGAATGTGTTTATTGCCGCTCAGGCACCCCATGGTTTTGAGGCTTGCGAGCGGTTATTGTTCAAAGGTATTCAATCGGGTACCGGTATCTTTCAGATAGTCACGCCCAAAGCCCACCAAGCTTTACTCAATCCTGAGTTAGCCAACCATTTGCAATACCCCATCAATTCAATCATTGATCAGCTACACGCGCAGCGCTTACATTCAAAAAGCCAAGCACCTATCGTGCTGGGCGGGCGCTATCAGGTACAGGCCTTAGAGCCCTTGCGTATGGGGCCAGCGTCCTCAACCTACTTACTCACCGTGATCGATTTACAAGATGCTTCTAAGCCCATTACGGTTTCATTGACACAGGCTGGTTTGAAATTTGATGGCAAGGTGGTGATTGAGAGCGAGATCGTTTTGGCTCATTCTGCCTTGCAAGCCCACCTTGACTTGGGTACACGTAAGGGTGCCTCCGCAAACAATGGGCCCATTTTGGTCAGCCCTGCGGGGGTTGGCCGCAACGCCACGCTCATGGTGTATAGCCATATCAAGGCCCAAATTGACAGTGGAGTAATTCGATCTAAACAAGATTTAGATCAAGCCTTGGTCCATGAAATCACCCTGGGTCGTCAGGCACGCGGGCCGATGTTTGTGCATAGCCCTGCCCAACTGAAAACGTTGCGATCAGCCTTGCGCGCATTACTAACCCCGTAGTTTTTTGCACCACAACTGGTTGCGGGTTTTGAATGACAGGACAGAGTAGGATTTCCTGACGGGAGGCTCTCCATCGAATTTTCGGCAAAGGACGCTACCTGAGAAGGGTTCGGTGTCCGCGAACATGTGGATTTCGCCGAAAATGGGCGAGCGAAAGCACAGCACGCTGCAGCGCACCGATAGCGAGTGCTCAAGTCATACGGCCTGATCAGCCGCGGCAGAAATGCCGCAGGTTGATCATCGAGTAGGCCAGCGTTTTGAAGGCATATACCCCTCGGAACTGAAGATGCGGTGTCCCTGGGTTACTCACCACCGGCGGAGTTCGAAGCCAACTATCATCGTCAATGCGCTGGTCAGACCGCACCCGTCTGACTTAAACCAACAGGCCTGCGCGAAACCCGGGGCGGTCCACGTACCCGTCTGACTTAAACCAACATGTCTCCGCAAAAGTCGGGGCGCTTTATTGCCTAGAAAGGCCACACCATGAGTGCTCAATCGATGCTCGAACAGTTACTGAAGTCAGGTTTGTCCATGATGGACAAGAAAAATGGCACCTTCGGTCCCAACTCCTCAGCTGGTCGCACCGGTGATGCCGGATGGGGGAAGTTGGGTGCAGGCGCGGCTGCAGGAGGTATTCTGAGCCTCTTGCTGGGAAGCAAACGCAGTCAGAGCATGGGTGGTTCGGCATTGAAGTACGGCAGCATTGCCGCTCTTGGTGCGGTAGCTTTCAAAGCCTACAACCACTGGCAAGAGCAACAAGCACAACAAGCACAACAAGCTCCCCATCCTGACGCTGTATCAACACCAAGCACGTCACGCAGCACCCCGACCTTGACCGCTCCTGCTGTCGAAGAGCACAGCCAAGCTCTGCTAAAGGCCATGATTGGTGCTGCCAAGTCTGATGGCCATTTGGATGAACGTGAGCAAGGGCTGATCCAGGCCGAGCTCGATCGCTTTCCAGCCAATGCACCAGAACGCCGCTGGATGGAGCAAGAGCTGCGTTGCCCCTTGGATCCGGCCGAAGTGGCACGGGCTGCCACCACCCCAGAACTCGCTGCACAAATGTACCTGGCCAGCGTAGCGATGGTGGACGACACTACCTTCATGGAACGTGCTTACCTCGACGAATTGGCCCGCCAGCTGAAACTGGCCCCTGAGCTCAAAGCAGAATTGGAGTCTCAGGCCCGGGCAGCTTGAGGGCGTGGTTCAGGTTCTGTGGCAAGAAGGATTTACGTTCCCTTTGACACACTATTGGTGGTTCGTAGGCTTCGATTAAACGCTACAGGTAGTGTCTCTGGTTTACGCAAATCCTTACCAGGCGCCTGACTGGGCGGCGCCACCGGCCGCCTCTGGGATCAGGGCATTCAGGC
>JANMEO010000179.1:0-9577 GCA_031376995.1 Burkholderiales bacterium | reverse complement strand
TGCGCGACAGGCTGGGTGCACAAGATTTCGAAGTACTGCGCGCTCAGATCGAGACATTGCAATACGACGATGCCTCAGCATCGCTTCAGGCTGTGATGCTGCAGTCGCGTTGAAGCAGGACTTGTACGCTGCGCAAAGGTTTTGTTGGTCAGTGGCTGGTCTAGCCTGAGGTTGCGCTGAATGGTGGTGGGAGGCGGTGATGCGCTAAAAACCCGTCTGAGCAAACCCTGGCGCACGAGTGCCCAGTAACAAGCACACAGCCTGCGCTTCAATGGCTTCGCCGCGCCCCACAGGCCCCATTTTTTCGGCAGTCTTGGCTTTGACGTTGACCTGCTCAATGCTGATCCCCAAAGCCATCGACAACCGCTGGCGCATGGTATTGATGTAGGGAGCCAACTTGGGGGCTTGGGCCACGAGAGTGCTGTCTATGTTGTTGATCTCCCAATGCGCGGAGCGCAAGCGCCTGGCCGTTTCGGCCAGCAGGGCCAGCGAATCTGCCCCCCGAAAACGTTCGTCGGTATCGGGGAAGTGGTGGCCAATGTCACCCAAACCTGCGGCGCCGAACAAGGCATCAATCATGGCGTGACAAAGCGCATCGGCATCGGAATGACCCTGTAAGCCATGCGTGTGCGGGATTTCGACACCGCCCAAAATTAACCGGCGACCGCTCACTAAGGCATGGGTGTCCCACCCCTGACCCATGCGCAGGCGAATGGTGTTGGCTCGGCCTTGGATCATGATCGGCTCCTGAGAATGTGCTCGGCAACTTCAAAGTCTGAAGGATGGGTGAGCTTGAAATTTTCAAGCGCCCCCGCAACCAGCAGCGGCGCGTGGCCCATGGCCTCGATGGCACCCGCTTCGTCAGTGATTCGTTCGGGTGAACTCGATAATGCTTGAGCCAGTGCGAGCTGCAACGGGCCCAAACGAAACATTTGGGGGGTTTGAGCCAGCCACTTGTCGCTGCGATCCACACTGCCAGCCACGCGCCCCTCATGCGCCGTTTTGAGGCTGTCTGCCACAGGCCATGCCAACAACCCCCCCACTGCGTCAGCTTGACAACGATCAATCAACGTATTGACCCAAGCCGGCTTCAACAAGCATCGGGCTGCATCGTGAACCAACACCCAGTCAGTGTCAGCCACACCTTCAGCCTGCATGGCCATGAGCCCGTTGAGGACGGTATGAGCACGGGTGGCCCCCCCCACGGGCACGACGCGCCCAAGAAAGCCTGGCACGTGAGTTGCAAAAGCGCGGTCTTGGGGCTGAATAATCACCCACACTTGGGACAAGCGAGTCACCTGCGACAGCGCCACCAACGTGTGCTCAACCATGGGCTTTGCGCCCACCAGGGTGTATTGCTTGGGTTGCGAGGTTTGGGCCCTGAGGCCTTGTCCGGCACAAGGCACCAAAGCATGAAGCCGAGGGTTGAATGGGATGCTCACGGCGAAATGCCTTCGATAAACTCAGTGGGTGTGACTGAATTCTATAATCTGAGATTTTATGGGTTGAGGCTAGGCACTGAAATGCAGTGATTGCCGCCCACTTCATACTGACCCAATGCAACTCCCGGCCCTTGCGCCTGGCAAGCGCTTTTCCTTGCCCCGACCGCTCGGCTCTGCCGACGCACTGCAGCTTGCTCAGTTTGCTCAAGCCCAAAAGACGCTGGGGCGCCTGGTGGCGATCATCACTGCGGAGCCCGCAGACACGCAACGGCTTGAACATGAACTGGTCTTTTTTGAGCCCAGCTTGCGGGTGGCCGTGTTCCCAGATTGGGAAACCCTGCCCTATGACACTTTTTCACCGCATCAAGACCTGATCTCTGAGCGCTTGGCCACGTTGTGGCGTATTCAGCAAGGCCTGGTCGATGTCGTGCTTATGCCGGGCTCAACCGCCTTGGTGCGCTTAGCACCTTTGAGCTTTCTCGCGGCCTATACCTTTGAGTTCAAGCAAAAGCAGCGGCTCAATGAAGCTGGGCTCAAAAACCAGTTGACCTTGGCGGGTTACAACCATGTGAGCCAAGTTGTCTCGCCCGGGGAGTATGCCGTTCGAGGCAGTTTGATTGATTTGTTCCCGATGGGCTCGGCCGTGCCTTACCGTGTCGATTTGTTTGGCGATGAAGTGGACAGCATTCGCACCTTTGACCCCGACACACAGCGGAGCCTTTACCCAGTGCCTGAGGTGCGTCTGCTGCCTGGGCGGGAGTACCCCATGGACGAGGCGGCACGCACTCAGTTTCGGGCACGCTGGCGTGAGCGCATGGAAGGTGACCCGACCAAGGTGCGACTTTACAAAGACATGGCCAACGGCATCACATCGGCTGGGATGGAGTACTACCTGCCGCTGTTTTTTGACAATACAGCGAGCGTGTTTGAGTATTTTGGCGCGCAAGCGGCACTGGTTTTGCACGGCGAGATGGACGAAGCGCTGCAGCGCTTTTGGACTGACACGCTGGAGCGCCACCGCTTTTTACAACATAACCCTGAGCGCCCCATATTGCCCCCCTCATCGCTGTTTTTGTCACCCGAGGAGTTTTTTTCACGCAGCGCCGCTCACCCCACTTTGATTTTGCGAGGCTCGGGGTCGCTCGACTGGGTTCGCCCCCTGCCAGATTTGAGCGTGGAACGTGGGGCCCCTGAGCCCCTTAAAAAACTGCAGCACCACCTTCAAGAGAGCCCGCATCGCACGCTGATCGTCGCAGAGAGCCAGGGGCGTCGAGAGTCGCTGCTCGAAATGTTAAAAGACCACGGCATTGAGCCTCCCAGTGTGGCCAGCCTAGCGGCATTCTTGGGGGGGGCTGAGTCGGTGGCGATTACCGCAGCGCCCTTGGCCGAGGGTTTTTTTTGGCAGCGAGTCGATGAGGCCCACAGCATCGGATTGGTCACCGAGACTGAGCTTTTTGCCACCAGCCCCAGCGCCCGTCGACGTCGCAAGCAAGAACAGGCCAGTGATGTCAATGCGCTGATTAAAGACCTCTCCGAGCTCAAAGTGGGAAACCCGGTGGTGCATGTGAACCATGGCATCGGTCGGTATGTGGGGCTGCGCTACATCCAATTGGGTGAGCCTGAACTGGGTGAGGCCCTGGGCGAATTTTTGCACCTCGAGTATGCCGACCAAGCCACCTTGTATGTACCTGTATCGCAACTGCATTTGATCAGTCGCTATACCGGGGTCAACGCTGATGAAGCGCCTTTGCACCGCTTGGGCTCAGGGCAGTGGGACAAAGCCAAGCGCAAGGCTGCCGAGCAAGTGCGTGACACAGCCGCAGAATTGTTAAATTTGTATGCCCGACGTGCGGCCCAAGAAGGGCACCCGTTTCGATATTCGCCCCAAGACTATGAGGCGTTTGCCAGCAGTTTTGGATTTGAAGAAACCCCAGACCAAAAAGCAGCCATTCATGCGGTGATCCAGGACATGATCAGCCCTCAACCGATGGACCGCTTGGTGTGTGGCGACGTCGGGTTTGGCAAGACCGAAGTGGCCTTGCGGGCTGCCTTTGTGGCTGTGACGGGTGGCAAGCAGGTAGCCATTTTGGCCCCCACAACCTTGCTGGCCGAGCAGCACTATCAAAATATCGTCGACCGCTTTAGTCAGTGGCCCATCAAGGTGGGCGAGGTATCAAGATTTCGATCCGCCAAAGAGGTCAAAGCAACGCTGGACGGCCTGCAAAATGGCACGGTTGATATCGTGGTGGGCACGCACAAACTGCTCAGCCCCAACACGCACTTCATGCGCTTGGGCCTGCTGGTGATTGACGAGGAACACCGCTTTGGCGTGCGGCACAAGGAGGCCATGAAGGCCATGCGTGCAGAAGTCGACGTCTTGACCCTCACGGCCACGCCCATCCCACGCACGCTGGGGATGGCGCTGGAGGGGCTGCGTGACCTGAGCGTGATTGCGACCGCCCCCCAGCGCCGCTTGGCCATCAAGACGTTTGTGCGCAATGAAGACAACAGCACCCTGCGCGAAGCTGTTTTGCGCGAGCTCAAACGTGGCGGACAAGTTTATTTTTTGCACAACGAGGTCGAGACCATCGAGAACCGCCGAATGGGCTTGTCAGCGCTGCTTCCAGAGGCCCGAATCGCCGTGGCTCACGGCCAAATGCCCGAGCGTGAGTTAGAGCGCGTCATGCGCGACTTTGTAGCGCAACGACACAACGTTTTATTGTGCTCGACCATCATTGAAACCGGCATCGATGTGCCCAGTGCCAACACCATTGTTATCAGTCGTGCTGATAAATTTGGTTTAGCACAACTTCATCAATTGCGCGGCCGTGTGGGCCGCTCTCACCATCAAGCCTATGCTTATTTGTTAGTCCCTGACGTCAAGGGCTTGAGCAAACAGGCGGGCATGCGGCTACAGGCCATTCAGGACATGGAAGAGCTGGGCTCGGGTTTTTACCTGGCCATGCATGACCTGGAGATTCGTGGCGCTGGCGAAGTTTTGGGCGAAAACCAGAGTGGAAACATGATGGAGATCGGCTTTCAGCTTTATAACGAAATGCTGAGCGAGGCCGTGCGCTCACTGAAAGCGGGCAAAGAACCCGACTTGCTGTCACCCTTCAGTGCGGCCACCGAAATCAATTTGCATGCCCCTGCCCTGTTGCCCAATGACTACTGCAGTGATGTCCACACGCGTTTATCGTTATACAAACGTTTGGCATCGGCTGACAAAGCAGAGCACATCGACCTGTTGCTTGAGGAAGTCACGGATCGCTTTGGCAAGCTGCCACCTGCCGCGCAAACTTTATTTGACGTGCATCGTTTGAGGGTCTTGGCCAAGCCTTATGGGGTCGTCAAAATTGATGCAGCGCCTGCGCTGACTGTCATTGGTTTCAAGCCCAACCCGCCGGTGGATATCTTGCGCATCACTGAGTTGGTACAAAAAAACCGCCACATCAAACTGGCAGGCAATGACAAACTACGTATTGAGCGCAACACGCCGAAAACCGCTGACCGGGCACAGTTGGTTAAGGATGTGCTTCGAGCGCTGGGCGCGCCTTTGGGAGCCCCCTGATGCAGCGGTAGCGCTCGGTACGTACTGAAGAGAAAGACGAGGCGTGGCGTCGAGCCCCGACATCCATTCGATGGCTCAAGACAAATCGCTGAACTTGGCCAAAGACTCGAGTGCTTGCAAAACTTCTTCTGACTGCTCAACAAGCAAGCGCTTCTCGCGCTCAGCGAAATGTTGCAATCGCTGCAAAGCATCACGCCGACTCAGTGAGTAGCGGTGCATCAAGACGCCGACAGCCATCGCAACAGATTGCGGCATGCTTTGGTGCGCCTCGCTGTCCCAGGGCCCAGCGCTCTGTGGCTCGGGGCCAACTGGGGAGTAGGGGTGGGGGACGGGGTGGGCTCGAATTTGCCCCATCGCCTGGTCGACGGCGGGTACGATCTGGCGAATATCGAGCGGCTTGACCAAGTAAGCCACCGCACCCAACTTTTCCACCTCCGCAAGCGTGGCCTCGTCAGAGAATGCGGACAAAAACATGAATGGAATTTGGCAGTAGTCACGCAAATAGGCTGCAACTTCAAAACCACTTTTTCCCGCCATGCGAATGTCAAGCAACGCCAATGCAGGCTTGTGTTGACGGGCAATCAAAATTGCGTCGTCGCCATTGTCGGCATCAAACACTTCGTAACCTGCCTGCACCAAGCCTTGGGCGAGTGTGACAAGAACGAGCCGGTCATCATCAACAACGAGAATCTTGCCTTTACTGTGCATGGTTTTTCATGTGTGAAAGTCTTGGGTGATATCGAAAAATTGAACCTGAATGTTGGCCATCAACAGCCCTTCAATCAAGAGGATCTGGGTCTCGTGCAGATTGCCCCCTATTGAATGCACTCACTGGTGAATGCATTCAATAGGGCGATGGGCGCTACAGTCTCAAAGGCAGACCAGCTCACGCAAGGGAATGACAACTCGACCCCGGCGACCACCTGAGGCCCTATTTGCTCCAAAGTAAGCCGTGCACTTCGGCGCGGCATCAGTGCACGCACCAAACCCAAGCCAGAGATGCCTCCAGGCACACTGCCCACAGTGAACCCCAAGGGCAACGATGCCGTGTTTGAAATCTGGATACACACACGATGTGGGGCATCAGAGATCAACTGGCAAGTGACAGCCTCATTATCCCGGCTGCGGCTGTGTTTGATGGCATTGGTGAGCAGCTCATTGACGGTCAAGGCAATCGGAATGGCCTCAGCTTCAGGCAAAGTCCAATTTTCAGCGCCTGCCCCTTGGGTGCTGAGCTCGATGGGGCGTCCGAATGTGCGTTGCACTGAGCTGGCAATCGCCTGGAGAACCTGGGCCAGACGCAAAGGGCCAGTGAAACCCACTTGCAATCCGTAAACTTGGGCGATCGCCTGGACCTGACCCACGACCTCAAAAATCACACTCTCAACCTCAGGCCTGCGCTGAGCCACTTGTTGGAGCAAGCCGGCCACCCCCTGCAAATTGTTCTTGATGCGATGGTGAACCTCGCGCACCAGCATCTCGCGCTGCTGAATGGCCGCATCCAATTTGGCCTGTTGAGCCACTTGTTGTTCGGTGATGTCTGAAGCAACCAACAACAACTTGTCTGGCGCTTGCCCCGGGGTAGCCAGGGGGAGGTAGCGCGCATCCCAGGTGCGCAATTCGCCGCCCTGGTGAATTTGATACTCACGCTGTGTCAGTTGAGGGGTGTTGAGGGCCGCCTGCATGTCGGGCTTGAGCAAGCCCAATATATCAGCGGGGTAAACTTGTTCCGCCTCAAGGCCAATGCAGTCAACCACGGTGCGGTTGAGCAAACGGGCAGCCACCGCATTGATTTGAAGAATTCGGTGCGTCGCAGCATCCCACAAAATGATAGCCAGTGGTGCAGCCTCAATGATCAGCTGCATCGAAGCTTGTGCTTCAGCGATGCGTGCCTCGGCTTGACGCCGTCGATCGATATCAAGCAACGCGTAGGTCAGCTGGCGGCCCGAGGTTTCAGTCGTTGTGACCACCGCGTTGCCGACAACCCAAAATTCGCGGCCATCGCGCGCTTGCACCCGGCACTCAAAAGTTTCAGCCTCACCCTCAATGAGCTCGTCAAGGTATTGGGTGCGACGAAATGGATGATCCGGCTCAGGGGTGGCGACCGTGCTGATGGGCAGGTTCATAAAGTCGCCCAGGTCACCTCCAAACATGCGGCGGGCTGAGCGATTCATCCACTCAATACCGCCTATGCCCACGGTCACAATCCCGACCAAGACCGAGTCAAGAATGGCTCGCGTGCGCTCAGCTTGTAATACAACGGCTTGCTCCGCATGATGGCGGGCATCTACATTGACATAAGACGCAATAAAGCCGGCTGCAGGGTCATTGACTAAAACCAGGCGGTTGCTGACCTGGACCCACATGAGGCGGCCATCTCGACGCCTGAGCGTGTGCTCGCCTCTCCAGCGGCCACGACTCCCCATCATCGTCTCGGCATTAGGGACCGTGTCGATAAAAAGTTGCCGCAGCGGCAGGTGAGACAGCTCATTAACCGAGTAGCCCGACATTTGTGAGAGCGCATCGTTGGCGCGCTCAATCACGTCGCTGCGAACAAAAGCGATACCCACCTCGGACAAATTGAACATCAGTTCACGGTCGCGTACCAAGACTTCAAGTTGACGCTGTTGCTGCTTGAGCCGGGTGATGTCAGATAACAAGGCAATGGCCTCAACATGCGCTTGACGCCCCCCCGTGCGACGCACTGACAAGGCATACCACCGTGGTGTCGCCCCCCGGGTGATGCTCTGCGGCAACTCAAACTCGGTCTCGTAGGTGCTGCCTTTGCCCAGGGCCGCCCAAGTCTCTCGGGCAATGGTTTGTGCCAAAGGTTGACGCTCAAAAAGCTCTTCGAGCGTGCGACCGGCCAGCGGTTGTCCACTCAAGCCGAGCATGACTTCAAAGCGCTTATTACAGCGCACCAGTTGATGGCCACGGATGTAGGCGATACCCGCCGTGGTGCTCTCAAGGATGGTCGACAAATCGGTCAAGAGCTCTTGCTGCTCAGTAATATCCAGTGTGACCACAGAGGTGGTTTGCATGCCCGAGGCCAAGGTGGCGGGCTCAACACGGGTTGATAACCAACGCACGCCCAAGTCGGGATGATGAATGGCGTAGCGCACCTCAGCGCGGCGCGCATTTTGTACGGCGTCTTGGATGTTGTCGTAGTCTTCAAGAGACTCATCCAATACCATCTCGCGCTGAATATTTTGCGCCTCAGCAGACACCACTGGAGCTTGCACCACAGTTTGGTTGAACACCGTGCGCGTTGAGCTGTATTTTGTTTTGGGGGCCCAGACTGCGCTGTCGCCTTCAAAGGTGGCAAAGCCCACACCCGCGGTGTTCATGAGCGCGCCAATTTGCACCTGCGCTAATTCTCGGGCTTCTTCCAGGCTGCGGTCTTCAGCAACAGCCATGAATCGGCGCTGGCCACCCACCGCTCGGTAGCAACGCACGATGCCACGCAAGCGCCGCAGGCCACCCGCCAACTGAGGTATCCAGCCTTCTCGAACCAGTGGGGCATGGCCGGGTTCCAGATGTGTGAGCGCCTCATCGTTCCAGGCCAGCAGCTGCTGAAGGCCTGGCGGGGCCTGATTCAGAATCACTGGGACTTGACCCACCGCGGCATCGAAAGCTGGATTGGTGCGAATGAGAAGCCCCTTCTCATCAAAAAGCACCATGCCCACAGGACTGAGCTCAAACCAGTCATCAAGCTCTCGAGCAGAGCGCTCAGCCCGTTCTTTGGCCACGTGCTCGGCGGTTTCGTCTTGAAGAATTTCGAGCATGAAGCGTTGGCCAGTGGCATCTTCAAAGACTTGGTAGAAACCTCGAAACCAGCGCTCTCTGCCATCCCTAAGGGTCAAGCGACCACTCACCCAAGCATTGGCACCCTGGCCTGATCGCGACAGTCCTTCACGCAGTGACAAGAAAGCAGTTTGGGCTTGTGGCGCAAGCCATTGCAACAGATCTTGGCCCACCATGGCCGAGCAAGGCTCAGCCACAAATTCGCTCCAGGCCGCATTGCCGTCTATGACTCTGAACCCAGAGTCTAACAACGACACGGGAAACGGCGCATCCCACAGCACTTTGAGCAGTTGATTGACCACCTCTGCGCTAACGGGCCAGCGCGGGCCCGTTGTGCCCACAGCCGTGGAGTGATCAGGACTTACCGTCACCCCCGCAACATGCAGGGCTGAGTGCCCAGCGCCCAGTTGTTGCCAAGTCAAGGCCACCAGGCGGCCGTCGCGCAAACGTGCATCAGGCAAGGGCTGTGTAGGCCGATGGCCAATCACAGCTTGCCGCACCCACAAACAGCTGGCCTCCCCCAACACCCCACCCAGAGAATCAATCAACTGTCCAGGCTCACAACCCAACCAACGCATGGCCGCTTGATTGGCAAAGCTGACTGCGCCGTAGGGATCAAACACCAACACAGGCTCGCTAAGATGATCAAACAGCTCCAGCAGCGCAGAAGCGTTGGCCCAAGGCGCTTGTGAGCGCAGCAAGGTACTCATTTCAAGGCTAGCAAGGTTAGCCCAGTTGGGACGCAGCGGTCAATGCACGG
>JANMEO010000155.1:0-8480 GCA_031376995.1 Burkholderiales bacterium | reverse complement strand
CGATCAGTGCGCCAGCGTTAGCCAATGCCGCTCGCGAGTGGCGCTTGTCGCGTTTGCTTTTGCTCACCCCTGAAGCACGTTTGACGGCATCGGGCCAATGGGGTGCCTCTGCAGACCTGCCTAGTCAGCCTCAAGCACGGCAGGTCGTTATAGATTTTAAACTTGAGCTCAGCGACAGCGGTGTCTTTATTGAGCGGCTGGGCATGGGCCGCACCATCCGAGGCGGTAAGGGGTTGATGGCGGGTCAATTGGCGTGGAGGGGCTCTCCCATGGATCTGGAGTTGGGTTTGCTCAGTGGCCAGATGAACATAGCCCTTGACCGTGGACAATTTTTGAAGGCCGAGCCAGGGGCTGCGCGTTTGCTGGGTGTGTTGAGTTTGCAATCTTTACCGCGGCGTCTGGTCCTTGATTTTCGGGATGTATTTCAAGAGGGATTTGCTTTTGATGGGATCACCGGTGATGTGAAACTGGCGCAAGGCGTTGCGAGCACCAACAACCTGCGAATGCGTGGGGTGCAAGCCGTGGTGCTGATGGAGGGCCGGGCTGATCTGAATAATGAAACGCAAGACTTGCGCGTGGTCGTGGTGCCAGAGCTCAACGCGGGCACGGCCTCATTGGCGTATGCCGTGATCAACCCGGCTTTGGGTTTGGGCACCTTCTTGGCGCAGATTTTTTTGCGCAAGCCGCTCACTCAGGCCAGCACGCGAGAGTTTCGCATCCAGGGGGGCTGGGCTGACCCCCAAGTCACCAAGCTTGATGACCGTCGAGACTCAGATGCCAGCCTTGGCGCACCGGCACCGGTGATCGTGCCTGAGGCGGCTCAGCGCTGATCGGGGTGGCGTGGATGATCTGCTTGAGCTTTTGTTCAACTTGCATTTTTATGGGCTTACTTTATGAAAATTGCTGCTTTACAAATGGTCTCTACTCCTGATGTCGAGCGCAATCTCATCACTGCACGCGCTCTGGTGGCGAAAGCCGCCAAACTGGGGGCCAAGTTGGTTGGTTTGCCTGAGTATTTTTGCTTGATGGGTTACAGCGACAGTGACAAGCTGAGGTGGGCTGAGACTCCCGGCGAGGGCCCGATTCAGTCGGCTTTGTGTGATATGGCTCGGGAGCATGGCGTGTGGCTCGTTGGCGGCACACTGCCATTACGCACCAACGATTCCCAACGGGTTCTTAACTCATGTTGTATGGTCAACCCTGAGGGCCAGGCAGTCACCCGCTATGACAAATTGCATCTGTTTCGATTCGACAATGGTCAAGAGTCTTACGATGAGGGGGCAACATTACAGGCGGGGACAACCCCCGTGACCCACAATGCCCAAGTCGATAGCCAGTCTCTGCGTGTGGGCATGAGTATTTGTTACGACTTGCGGTTTCCTGAGTTATATCGGGCCATGATGCAACCCCCGTGCGATTTGTTTTGCGTGCCGGCTGCTTTCACCTACACCACTGGCAAGGCTCACTGGGAGGTGTTGCTTCGTGCGCGCGCCATTGAAAATCAATGTTATGTGATGGCTTCGGCCCAAGGCGGTCGCCACGAAAATGGCCGTCAAACTTGGGGCCACAGCATGGTGATTGACCCTTGGGGTGGGGTGTTGGCCAAGGTTGCCGAGGGTGAGGGGGTGGCCCTGGCTGAGCTTGATTTGTTAAGAATGGCCGCTGTGCGGCGACAATTGCCTGCTTTGCAGCACCGTCGCGTTTTGGCGCCTAGCGCCTAGCTTCCTAGCCTTCGGCTCTTGGCCTCAGGCATGAACAACTTGAGTTCAATCATGCTGGATGCCCTGGTTTCT
Organism: Burkholderiales bacterium; assembly: GCA_031376995.1. Taxonomy (GTDB): domain Bacteria; phylum Pseudomonadota; class Gammaproteobacteria; order Burkholderiales; family Burkholderiaceae_C; genus CANHBY01. The sequence goes on along the minus strand of JANMEO010000155.1, from coordinate 6,687 downwards.
TTCTTGTTCGATGCGGGGGCGCAGGTCGGCCAGCTGCTTGTGCTTTGCTTGGCCTCCTTGTTGGCTGGCTTCATTGATGCCATTGTGGGCGGGGGGGGGTTGATCCTTTTGCCTGCGTTATTCAGCCTCTATCCCCAGGCTTTGCCGGCCACCTTGTTGGGCTCTAACAAGGGTGCCTCGATTTGTGGCACCAGTTGGGCGTTGATGCAATACGCCCGACGGGTGACCCTTGATTGGCAGACCTTGGCCCCGGCGTGTGTGACTGCGCTGGTAGGGGGCGTCACTGGCGCATGGGCAGTGACCTTGGTCAGCCCCGAGGGTTTGCGCCAGCTGTTGCCTTTTGTCTTGTTCGGTGTGTTGGTGTACACCCTGGTGCACAAAGACTTGGGCCAAACCCATGCCCCGCGCTACGCAGGGCGCAAACAAACTTGGGTGGCAAGCGCCATTGGCCTCACCATTGGTTTTTACGACGGTTTTTTTGGTCCAGGCACCGGTAGCTTTTTTGTGTTTTTGTTTGTGCGTTGTTTGGGCTATGACTTCTTGCACGCATCAGCCAGCGCCAAGTTGCTCAATACGGTCACTAACTTGTCAGCGCTGTCACTGTTTGCCCTCAAGGGGCATGTGTGGTGGCAGGTCGTGGCTCTGATGGGGGGGGCCAATGTGCTGGGCAGTGTTTTGGGGGCCTGGTTGGCCTTGCGCCATGGTTCGGGTTTTGTGCGTTGGGTGTTCGTGGCGGTGGTGAGCGCTTTGATTGCCAAGACCGGGTGGGATGGGCTGGGCCTGAGCATTTAGCTTCACCGCAGTAAAAAATCTGTCAAGTCGAGCTTGCTTGGGCCGATATACCCATTGGAACTGAAGATGTCGTTGATCTGGCTCGCAGGTGGATGTCAGTCATGCAAAATTTATGGGTACATCATGGGTGTAAATGGTCTGTCGCTGTGATGCTGACAGGTGTGGCACTTTTCAGTGTCGTGCAGGCGGCGCCACCGAGTCCATTGACATCAGAAGCCAAAGCCAAAGCCAAGGCCAAGGCGCCGACCCTATCGCGAGCAGCGGTCGAGGCTGAGGTCGCGTCTGAAGAGCCGTCGCTGACTGACCCTATGGAGTGGGTGCGTGAAAAGTTGAACAGTCGGTTGACTGTGCCAGACAATCCTGTCAAACCTCTCGCTGAGGCGCAGAGCGAAGACCCTGAAAGCTTGGCAATGGAGCGCTTGCGAGCGCGCCTGGCCAAGCGCTTGGGTGTAGAGGCGCAAGTCACCCCGTCCAATGAGCTGCGCTTGACCACGCGCATCGCTTCGCCCTCTGAGGTTGAGGCGGCGAGGCTGGTCGCCAACTCTCCTGCTCAACGTCGTGATGCAGGAGGAGCAGGCAAACCCAGCGGCGGGCGCCATCAAGCAGCCACCAACCCAGTTGCTGAAGCGCCACCTCAATCAGGGCAACCCTGGGCCTATGAGGGCCCCAATGGCCCCAAGGCCTGGCCACGATTGAAGCCAGAATATGCTGCATGTGGCTCTGGAAAGAGGCAGAGTCCTATCGATATCCGTGACGGTATTCGGCTCAACTTAGAGCCCGTGGTGTTTGAGTACAGCGCCACCCCTGTGAAGGTGCTTGATGATGGCCGCAGCTTGCAGGCTCTGCCCGGCCCTGGCAATACCGTTGTGCTGCGTGGGCGGCGTTATGAACTGCGCCTAGTGCAGTTTCATACACCCGCAGAAGATCAAGTGCAGGGGATAGTCCATGACATGTCTGTCTCGCTGGTGCATCAAGATTCCCAAGGGCGCTGGTTGGTTTTGTCATTGTTGTTTAATCGTGGATTGAGCCAGCCTGTGCTGCAAACGGTGCTCGACAACTTGCCCTTGGAAAAAGGGGATGATGTTCAAATTAGTCAGCCTCTTGATTGGCGCGCCTTGCTGCCGACAGACCGGAGCTACTACATCTACATGGGCTCGCTCAGTACGCCGCCGTGTACAGAGGGGGTCGTTCGCATCGTCATGAAAACATCCATGATGCTGTCGCCAGAGCAGCTTGCAATTTTTACCAGGCTCTACCCAACAACGGCACGGCCGGTTCAGTTGTCAATGGGGCGCGTGGTGAAAGAATCGAATTGAGTCAAAAAGATCTCAGCACAAGCTGCGACCCAGCAATTTTAGCCATCCCCAGCCCATGCGCGCCACCGAAGGCAAAGCCTGGATGGTCAACTGTGCACCCTGACACCACAAGGCCAGGCGGGTGGTACGCGAGGTGCGCAGATCGTGGGCACAAAGGGCCCCCCACAAGCTGAACGTGTCCCAAGCCAAACAGGCGCTGGCCATGAATAAAGCACTCAACCTCGTGCGTCGATTGACGCCCAAGGCTTGCTCAAGAGCGGGCAACAACGTGTGGTGCGCTAGCTCTTCGTTGCAATGCCAGCGCCACAAACGGGTTTGAGTGTTAGGTTGACGGTCCAGCCAAACTTTACGGTGAATGATTTCATGGGACCACAAGGCGGTCAGCTCTTCAAAGGCAGCACCCAAAGATAGTCTCAAGCTCAAGGGTAGCTTCTGCAATTGGCTGACGGCCACCTCAATGCCTTGGGTGAGATGCTGCGTAGGCAGGCCCTCGGTTTGCAGGCGTTGACGATCAAGTTGGTGGGCGCGCTGATGCTTACGTTCGTCTTGCATAAAGCCCGCAACCTCAGCCGCCCAGCGGGTTTTGTGTTCAGTGGGCACTTGTTCGCTGGTCAGCCACGCATCGAGGGTATTGAGCAAAAACTCTTCAGCTGTGGGCAGCATCAATGAGAGGCCATCAAACAAACGGGTGCGCAAAGCCAGGCCGTGGTTCCACCAGGGGGCCGTTTGCCCAGAAAGAGAGAGGGGCGCGGTGGCGCTCATGCCGGTGTCCCGGCCAGGCTAGACAGTCCTTTGAGGACGGGCCAGGGCAGGCGGCGCCACAGGGCTGACAAAAAAGAAAAAGGCACTCTGCCGCGCAAAAGCACCGCATGGTGTAGTGATTTTTGGTGAGGGAAGTAAGCAGGCTTGACTGCCACGATCTCACGAAAGCCCTTCTGATGGTAATAACGCAACTGCGGGTCACGAGGCAACCCTAAACGTGTTTGCGTGGCGTACTCAGTGGCTGTGAGCTGTGGGTTGCGCTCAAGCGCAGCCGCAAAGCCGGGCATGGGAGAGCCCAGATAAATTTCAGTCCAGCCAGCCCTTAAAGCGTGGGGCCAAAAAAACTTCATCAGGGCTTGAGTGCCCGCAGGGTTTACGCTCGTCAGGCTGATGCCAAACAGGGTTTTTACAGCGGCCTTGTAGGGCGTTGACGGCTTGGCGCTGACACAATCAAACCAAGTGGGTGCCGCCACAATGGCCTCAAAGTTGAGCGGTTTCATGAACAACGAGGACACCGCTTCGCCAGTCAGGCTGTTGAAGCTGGCCACGCAAAGATCAGGGTGGAGCTCAATTCGTTGCTGCAACTCGGAGGCGTTGGCAGCTTGATGATGGTCCCATTGACGCGTTTCCAGTCGAAGCAGGGTCGCGATATCAGTTGGACGCACAAAGCGGGTGATGAGGTGATTCATGGCATACGCAGAGCAGTACATCAAGTCTTCAATGGTCGCTCGCTCGTATGACATCTTGATGACGGGCCAATGATTGAATTCAACGCTATACCCATCGGCATCTTCAGTTCCGATGGGTATAGGTGCCAAGTTGAAATTGCCGTAACGTGCAGAATGGGGGGGAGTGCAAGGCATGCCAGCGGTGTCATGTTTTGTCTGAGAAGCCGATTCACAATTCAGCCTATGGCTTAGGTACATCATGAACAGACGACCAATTCTTTCTCTTCTGGGCCTCATCGGATTGATGGGTTTAGGGCGGGTATCAACAGCGCAAAGTTCGGGCTTAGCCCCCGGGTTTACTCCGTTGCGTCTGAGTGACGCAGAATGGAAAAAGCGCCTGACCCCTGAGCAATACCATGTGTTGCGCGAAGCGGGTACGGAGCGCGCTGGCTCTAGCTTTTTGAATAAAGAGCAGCGAAGAGGCCGCTACCATTGCGCTGGGTGTGATCTGGCCATTTTTGAGTCGATCACCAAGTACGACAGCGGAACCGGCTGGCCCAGCTTTTTTGACTTTATCCCGGGAACGTTGCAAATGAAAACTGAGTTCAAACTGTTTTACCCGCGCAAGGAGTACCACTGTGTCCGCTGTGAAGGTCACCACGGCCATGTGTTTGACGACGGTCCCAAGCCAACCGGTTTACGCTATTGCAACAATGGCGTGGCCTTGAAGTTTTTGGCGGCCGCATGAGCACCCTGTCTAGGTGGTTTCGGGCCTTAATGGGTGCCTCTGTTGGCTTGGTGACCGCCGGCGCTATCGCACAGGCGGGGGTAGCTGAGTCATCGACGACAACTGCCAAGGCTGTATTTGCTGGTGGCTGCTTTTGGTGTGTCGAGTCTGATTTTGACAAGATGCCCGGCGTGATCTCTACGACTTCAGGATATTTGGGCGGCAGTACCGTCAACCCGACTTATGAGCAAGTGTCAACGCATCAAACCGGCCATGCTGAGGCGGTAGAAGTCGTTTTTGACACGGCAAAAATCAGTTATGCACAACTCGTTGAGCGGTTTTGGCGCACCATTGACCCGACGACCAAAGACCAGCAGTTTTGCGATCAAGGCAGCCCTTATCGGTCAGCCATTTTTGCACTCAATGTAGATCAACTCAGCATCGCCAAGGCTTCTAAGGCTGAACTTGAGAAAACCAAGCCCTTTAAAGAGGGCATCGTCACTGAGGTGGTGCTGGCAACCACTTTTTACCCTGCAGAAACCTATCACCAAGACTATTATAAAAAGAACCCGCTGCGCTACAAATACTACCGTCACCGATGCGGTAGAGATCAGCGCCTGCAACAGCTTTGGCGGGATAAGGCGGGGCATTAATTAATCAAATAATTTAATGGTTGATGCGCATCGTCGTGTATTGCGGAAAAAACCACTACTACGTGACAGCGTAAGTGCGTAGAGTAACAAAATTAATTAAAAATTGAAGTTTATGAATAAATTTACAATAGATGGCGCTGTAAGTTCGGCCCCCATTCAATCTACCCATATCATCTCTTCGGTTGTTTGCGCACCCCTGAATTTGGTTGGTCAAACCAAAACAGCGCGTCATAAGGCGGAAGGCCTGGTCGGAGATGAGCAGTATGAAATAAATACTTCACGCGCAAGATTATTTCAAGACCGGCGTGGGCGAGCTAGTTTAATAAAGCACTCTGCACCAAAAAATGAACTTCTTGAAAGAGGATTTGGTTATAAAAAAATTGCCAATGATGAAGTGCCGAAAAAATCTTGCAAAACCTCAAATGAGATTTTTTATCCAGATAACGAACTCCACCATCAATGGAGTGGATGGGTCGGGGAGAATCAAAGTCGAAAATCGGCCGAAGAGAAATTAAATAATCATGATGTAGGTATTAAATTTCAGCCAGATGATTTTTCAAAATCAGCTGATAGAAGGTTAATTACCAAACTATACACTTGTCTCAATCAGCTTTTCGAGGGTGCGGAGAGAGGCGCTAAAATTCCATACGTCACCACCCTTGAAAGAGGGCAGCCGATAACCGGAGGGTTGTTTTCAGACCTGCCTATCGAAAATACAACAAATGACGAAGGCTTACAAAAACTAGAAATTCCTGTGGGTGCGGATTTCCAGCCTACAAATTACAGGCCCAGAGCCATTACTGGAGATCGAGAACCATTAAGTATTGATTTGCCATTGATAAGGAAGCGGTCCGGTCATATCTGTAAACCCACGGCCCTGGCTAATGTCGATAACTATTGGGCGAATCTGCTCGGGGTGCCAAATATCCCATTGAGAAAAAATCACAGAGGGGTCTATGAAAATGAAAACAATTCTTATGCTGACGGATTAAAAATAACAACAAGTGTTCGTCAACTCGCGAAAAATAATAGATCAATTCAGGGTGAGATATTAGATATTAATGATTTTAAGTTAATTTCTAAAAAAATGGGCTACATGGTTCAACATGTGATGCCAGAGAGCTCATGGAGCTTCGGAAAGATAATATCAGAAAAATTATCAAGAAAAGTTCCAATCATTGCATTTTTTGATGTGGATACGACAGAGCTTATAGGGTTTCCATCTAGAGTTTATCGTGAGCGAGAACATGCATGCGTCATTACTGAGATCGATGCAACGTCTGCGAGTGTTTCAATTGCGCACTGGGGGTCTTTATACCAAGGTGTTCCAATTGAGTTACTCTATGAATCTATGTGTTGCCTGCCGAAAACTCGAGGGCAGGAAATATATAAAAAGAGTATTTTCTACCCAGCCGACCCTTGCGCTTATAAATATGAAATAATTATGGGCGCTGCGGAGGTTGACAAAAAAAATGAATCACTTTATAAGACTTCGATTCGGCCTTTGAGCGATTCTGGCTTTAGAAACAGCTTAATCGTGTTGATGCCGGATATGGATCATGAAAGATGGTCAAAATGAGAGGGCGCAACACAGTGTTGACGCCGACCGAAAACTGCCCCACCTTTAAGGTTCTGTCGTACATGGACGCCCCCGGTTTGCCAAGTCTTCAATTCATGATGGTTCAAAGGTAAAGATTGCACCCGTACATTCGGACTTTGATTGCGACTTTAAGTCGCTGTCCCTGATGGGATTTGCTGGTTGGCACCTC
>JANMEO010000151.1:0-2945 GCA_031376995.1 Burkholderiales bacterium | reverse complement strand
AATCGGACCCTCGTGGGTCTGTGAAGCAGGGGTGCGCGCAGCAGCAATATCCCCCGCAGCGGTTTCAGAATTTGTGTTCGCCCAATCTGGGCGGAACTCTCGACGAACCCTTTTTGAGGGCCGCTCTAAAGCGCTGCTGGGCTGATCATGATTGGTAGGCTGATCAAGTGTTGGTTCGTGATTGAGTTGAGGGGCTTGCGCTGAGCTGGCACCTCGCGCAGGGGATGCGTTGGGAGCAGATTGCCTCTGAGGCAGCGCCGCGCGATGGTGCTGGCTGCGGTATATGGGGCTCACGGCTTCAATCCTTTACAAAAATGGTTCAACATCTCAACTCCAAACCATGGACTGGCGCTACAGGTGAACTTTTAAGCAAGGCTTGCGCCCGGGGATGGCCAATGGTGAACGATCAAAGCGCCCAGATGGCAGCTATTGATTACAGACAAGAGCAGCTCAACGTCAGCAGGGAAATCTTTAAAACCGTGCCAGACCTTCAAGCTGTCAAGGTCTGTGTTGTGCATGGCGGTCATTGAGGAAGCGCCTGAGTCAGCCAGCCACCACTGAAAAACTCTAGCTCATCGTAACAACGTCCGTCAAGTGACGCCATCCTCCATTCACGGGGTAATAGCGGGTTCTGTCGCATTGACACTGACACTGACCGACACGCATTGAAGAGGCAGCTTGGAAGCCGTTTTGCTCGGCAACCAGAGTTGGCTCAGGGAAAGACTTGAGTCAGAGAGGGCGCCGCATAGGGGGCATTGAGCCGGACTTGTGAAAGTGCTTTTTTTCGCGGGCGCGAAAATTCATTCAGGAAAGACCTGGCGATGAGCAAATCAATGCGCGTGTTTGCGGGTTCTGTCGTACATGGACGCCCCCGTTCATGTACGACAGAACCCTTTTTTCTTTTATACCCCGTGAATAGAGGATGGCGTCACTTGACGGACGTTGTTACGATGAATTGGAGTTTTTCAGTGGTAACTGGCTGGCTCAGGGGCATCCTCAGACCGACATGACCACGGCTTACACACAGACCGTTATGGCTTGAATGCTGGCACGGATTTAAAGATTTCCCTGCTTGCATTGAGCTGCTTGTGTCTGTATTCAATGACTGTCTAACCAATGGCTGCCACCACCTGGGCGCTTGGATCGTTCATCATTTGCTGTAGCAGCGCTTGAGCCTTTGTTCACTGGTTCACTTGCACAGCAAAACATTTGTTTGGAGTTTAGGTGTTGAACTATTTGTGCACGGACTTGAAGCGATGAGACCGATATTGCGCAGTCAGCTCAATCGACAGGGTCTGCCGCACCGGCAATCAGGCCCCAGCGCATCTTCTGCAGGCGCGCCCACCCGGGGGGCCAGCTCACAGCAAGCCCCACAACTCAACGATGAGTCAATGCTTGGGCAGCCTGCGGATCAAAATCAACCCAACGGTAGTTTAGAGCGGCCCTCAAAAAGGGCTCGTCGAGAGTCTCGCCCACATTGGGCGAACACGAATTCTGAAAGCCACCGTGGGGCAGCCACTGCAGGAGATATTGCTGCTGCGCGCACCCCTGCTTCACAGACCCACGAGGTTCCGATTGACACGTTGCTTGATCCACATAGCCATGAGAGAGACTTTGAGAGGCCATGGTTGGACCAGAATGAACAGGAGTTTCAACTTCTGATGGGTGAAGTTGGCCCCCATGAACCCTTTCAGGCGTTGACAGACGATGAAATGCCGACCTTGGTTGTCCCAACGCCTGACTTAACACTCAGGCCCCAACGCGACGAACTCATGGCAGTCAATGCTACCGTGAATGCAGCGGGGGATATTGCTGCTGCGCGCACCCCTGCTTCACAGACCCACGAGGGTCCGATTAACCCGTTTCCCGATCCAGAGAGCCTTGAGAGAGACTTTGAGGAGCCTTGGTTGGAGCAGGATGAACAGGGGTTGCTTCTTCTGATGGGTGAAGGAGGCCCCCATGAAACCTTACAGGCGTTGACAGACGATGAAATGCCGACCTTGTTAGACCCAAAGCCTGACTCAACACTCAGGCCCCAACGCGACGAACTCATGGCAGTCAATGCTACCGTCAATGCAGCGGGGATGACGCGTCCTTTACAGACACCTGCGGCAAACACATCGCAGGCTGAGGCTTTGCTAACCCCATTGATTGGCTTGGGTTACACCGAAAAACAAGCCAATGCCATCAAACCAGAGAATCGCGCCGAGGTCATCAAGCACCATGAGGCTTGGGTCAGCCTCAAATTTAATCATGCCCAGATCGTCATAATCAGCCAGCGAGGCCCATCGCTAGGGTTGGTGGCTAAGAACGACAACGAGATCATGAGTCTCTTCAAAATCTTGCCAGACTTGACAAAAGATCAATTGGTGGATGTCGCAAAGACGCGTAGCGGAAACCTTGCTCTTGAAGAACTGCTTCGTGTGGCCCAAGACCTGAATACGGGTCTGCTTAAGCTCAATACAGAGCAATTAGTGGGTATCGCTATGCGTGGCGCACGACCGGCGCTCCAGACCGTTCATTCTTTAGGCCCTGAACTCATCGGTCAGCCCTATGGCCTGACGCCTGATCAAGTGGTGAAGATTGCAAGCAATACCGGTGGCCAGCTAGCGCTGACGGCCGTCAAGGACCACTGGAAAGAGCTGACCAGCGAACCTTACTCCCTTGAACCCAAGGATGTGGTCAACATTGCAAGCAATAAAGGTGGCCAGCTAGCGCTGACGGCTGTCAAGGACCACTGGGAAGAGCTGACCAGCAAACCTTACTCCCTTGAACCCAAGGATGTGGTCAACATTGCAAGCAATGGCGGTGGCCAGCGAGCGCTGACGGCCGTCAAGGACCACTTGATAGAGCTGACCAGCAAACCTTACTCCCTTGAACCCAAGGATGTGGTGAAGATTGCAAGCAATATCGGTGGCCAGCGAGCGCTGACGGCCGTCAAGGAC
>JANMEO010000131.1:0-2518 GCA_031376995.1 Burkholderiales bacterium | reverse complement strand
GTTCTTGATTGGCACGAACCTCATGTTGGGCCGCGCCACCGCCTCGCAGATCGCCTCAGCATCGGCCGCATCATTTTTGTTGGTCTTCACGTAAGGCTTGACGTATTGCGGGGCCATCAGCTTGACCGTGTGCCCAAAGCTTGTGAGCTTTCGTGCCCAGTGATGAGCACTGCCACAGGCCTCCATACCAATGAGGCACGGCGGCAGGTTCACGAAAAACGCGGCCATCTGATCACGCTTGAGCTGTTTCTTCAAGGCTGTCTTGCCTTTTTCATCGACGGCATGAATCTGAAACCCATTTTTTGCCAGGTCAATGCCAATTGTCGTAATCTTCATGGTGTGCAAAGCCAACGAAGGCGAGGTTTGCCACGCGAAGTCCTGGTTCGCTTTGTCATGATGATGGTGCTTTACTCCACGGTTGCTTATGAAGATGTCATGCGCCTGGTGGTAGAAGGGCTGCGCGGCGGCCTTGGCGATGTCAAGCTAGAACAAGCAACGGTTAGCAAAGGGGCTATTTCTCAAGCACGCAAAGCGGTCGGAGAGGCGCCAATGCGTGAGCTTTATGAGCAGCAAGTGCGTCCTCATGGGCCAGTTGATATGCCTGGCGTTATGTTTCATGAGCACCGAGTTATGGCCATTGATGGCTCAACGCTGACCATGCCAGACGAAAAGCTGCACGCTGAGTTTTATGGTTATCTCAATGGAGGTTATGGCGAGGCTGCATTTCCTGTGATGCGATTTGTAGGAATGACCGAATGCGGGACGCACACAGTTTGCTTCGCTAAGCACGGGTCCACTAAAGAAGGCGAGCTGACAATGGCCGGGCCTGTGGTGGATCAGGCGGACGCATCAATGATCGTGACTGCAGATCGTGGTTTTTGTGGGCATGATTTTTGGCAACGAGGGCTGAGAACGGGTGCCAAGCTTTGGTTTCGAGTTAAGAAAGACCTTCGGCTTGCTCCCATCCAGACACTGGAGGATGGCTCTTACATCAGTGTGATTCGCTCTAAAAAAACCGGGTCTGAAGGTCGAAAAGACGAGGGTACGTGTCATTGAATATGCGCTTGATGGCGTACCGAATGCAGAGCACTCTTACCGCTTAATAACCAATTGGATAGGGTCTGATGCACCAACGGCTACTGCACCCGCAGCGCTATACCATCGACGTTGGACCGTTGAAGAAAGCTTTGATGAATTGAAAACTCACGTACCAGATCGCAAAGTGGTGCTGCGAAGCAAACGCCCCGAACTGGTGAGGCAAGAGTTCTACGCACAACTGCTTGCTCACGCCGCGACATATCATGTCATGGCACAGGCTGCGAGTCGAACGCAGCATAGTGCAGTCGCCGTATCGTTTACTCATGATTTGCGAGTTTTACAAAGAAGAATGCCCTCGGTTGGCGCTTCCCCCCCCCTGAGCACAGGAAAAGTTGGCTTGACAGTGTATGGTTAGAAATTGCGTCATCTCGTGCGGTGAAGACTCGGGGCAAACGAAATGTACGAGGAGTCAAACGAAGGATCTCCCAATACGGAGCAAGAAAAAGAGGCGACCCCCTCAACCACCCCTGCAATCCAAAGCCTCGAATTATTTTTAAGTAAACAGTATTGGGCATAGACCCCACTCCAGCGGCCCAGCAGACCTTGAACGGGATACTCCAATGTATCCCAGCGGAGAGGGCGCGAGCGAGTCGCGCGCGTTATTGGCCTCGGAGGTACAGCTTGCCCGCGGGGCCGAGGCCCGGGCAGGTTAATCGCGCGCGGATGGTCCCGGACGATGGGTGCGTGGCGTAAATGGCGCGGTAGGCGCGCTGTGTGATGTCCGACGTAGCATGTGCTAGGCCCACATCTGGGTCGTGGTAATACGCGATGTGCCCAGGCCGCCCTTTGCTCGCGTATGCGCACGTCGCGTTTACAGTGATCTCATTGCGCATCGTGTCGCGATTCAGGCGGGGCACGACTGCCGCCTGGCAACTTTTGGCCCAGGGTTTGTTGGTGCAGCCGACGACGCCGTTTGCGGCCACAGCGTGAGTGGGTATGGAGAATACGCTCAGCGCTAATAGGATCAGGGACGCGCTGGTCCGCGGGCCCGTTGGGCACGCGCGTGGGTTCGGGTTGTGTGTGGTCATGGTCGTTTGTACCGGTTGAGTAGTGTTTGTTGTCGCTCGGAATCACAGCGGGGGCATAAAGTGTGAACTCCTCGCGTGGCGATTCGAAATGCAGGCTGCCCCCCCCAGGTTGCCTGCACATCGTTGTCATGCAGCACCAAATGCCGGAAGAGTGATCCCCGCCCGCACCCAGCGCTTCCATGACGCGATATACGCTTGCACGCGCTGGTCAGACGCGCCTTGCTCATCAAGCCGCAAGCGTTGATTACAATGGTTATCGATGGTTTTCTGCGCCAGGCCGCAAAGCCCAAACACGTTAAACCGATAACCCAAGAAATCAAAGCCTTTTTGGATTCGTCCGATAAAGGTCTTGTCCATTGCCAGCTTTAACTTCAACCCACGCACGAGCTCGT
>JANMEO010000130.1:0-12346 GCA_031376995.1 Burkholderiales bacterium | reverse complement strand
TGTGAGGGTGCGAGGCGCAAAGCGCAGCAATACCATTTGGTATTGCGAGCATTTGCAACGCTGCAGACTCATTGTCCAAACGGCCCAGGGACACCGCATCTTCAGTTCCGAGGGGTATAGCTCACGGATACGTTCTTCGGGACCAAGATCAATGAATCGCTACTGAGTTTTGTCGTGAAAATAACTGCTTTGGATCAGAGTCCCTTGGCCATTCTAGCCACAGAAGGCTTACTACGGGATAACCGCCGCAGCGGCCTCTTCAAGGCTTTCAGCGAACACCTCATCAAGACCAGGCCTGCGCTAAAAGCACTGAATGAGCCTGACGTTCAGCGACGCTGAGCGCTCAACACCCCAGCCACCTGCCCGATCTGCGCCAGCAGGTCGTTCAAGCGTTGTACATCAGGCATTTCGACCGTGAAGCTGATCCAAGTGGCGCCACCTCGTGTCTCTTGCGGCGACAGCGTTTTGACACTGACGACATTCATTTTTTCTTTTGAGAAAATTTCGGAGATGTCTCGCAACAGGCCTACTCGCCCTACCGCTTGCACACTGATGTCAACGGGGTAAAGAGTTGTCGTACCCAGCTGGGTACCAGGTGCCCAGCTGGCCTCGATCAGCCGCTCAGGCGCACGCCGACTCATTTCACCCCAGTTGCTGCAATTGCGTCGATGGACGGCCACCCCTTTTCCTCGGGTCACAAAACCACCAATGGCATCCGGCGGGGCAGGGCGGCAGCAGCGTGCTAAGTGGGTCATCAAAGAGGGAACGCCAACGATCAAGACTTGTCCACTGGTTGTGGCTTGTCTTGGGCGAAAGCGTGGTGGCTCATCGACCTCGATACTCGGCACTGAAGCCCGCCAATGAGCCTCGATATGCCGCAGAGAAAATTCATCTTTACCCACTGATTCAAACAGCGCGTTGGCATCTGCAAACCCCAGCGCTGAAGCGAGCTCGTCCAGTTTGATGGCCGATTTGCCTTCGCGCTGCAGCACCTTCTCGACCGCCTCGCGACCCCGGGTCATGGTTTGAGTTTGGGCCTGGGCATTGAACCAGGCCCGCACTTTAGAGCGCGCTCGTTGACTCTGTAAAAAACCCAACTGCGGGTTGAGCCAATCCATCGAGGGCCCACCTTCTTTGACGGTGCTGACCTCGACGGTCTGACCGTTTTGAAGGGGTGTACTCAGCGGCACCAGCAGGCCATCGACTTTGGCACCTCGACAGCGGTGTCCCAGACTGGTGTGCACGGCGTACGCAAAATCAATCGGGGTCGAGCCCACACTCAACTCAATGACAGCGGCTTGTGGCGTGAAGACATAAATCCGTTCATCGGCCACCCCAGCAGGGGTGCCAACCATGTCTCGTTCCCAAGCCAGCAGCTGACGCAAAACCAACTTGCGTGCTTCATTGACCCGGGCCTGCGTTTCGGTGGTGCTGATACCCGCATAGCCTTTGACGCCGGCTTCTTTGTAGGCCCAATGGGCTGCCATGCCCAATTCGGCATGATGGTGCATCTCACGGGTTCGAATTTGCACCTCTACCGGCCGAGCGCGCTGGTCCCGCACCACGGTATGCAAGGATTGATAGCCGTTGGGCTTGGGCCGGGCAATGTAGTCATTAAACTCTCCCGCCACCGGGGTGAACCACTCATGCACTTGGCTGAGCATGCCGTAGCAGGCCTCGACAGTCGGAACAATCAGCCGCAGAGCCCGAACATCGAACACCTGAGCAAATGCCAAGTGCTTGCCTTGCATTTTTTTCCAGATGCTGTAAATGTGTTTAGAGCGCCCATGCACCTCGGCCTCTAAGCCTCGTGCCGCCAAGGCATGCATGAGCTGTTGACGAAACTGCTCGATATCGGCGTCTCGTTCAGATCGACTTTCGTCCAATGAACGTGCCACCTGTTGGTAATCTTGGGGCTGTAAAAAGCGAAATGCCAGATCTTCCAGCTCCCATTTGAGCTGCCAGATGCCCAACCGGTTGGCCAAAGGGGCGAACACTTGCAGGCTTTCTTCGGCAACCACCTGCGAGCACGCGTGCTGAGATTGGGCATGAAAGCGCAAGGTTTGTAAGCGTGAGGCCAGCCGCAGCAGCACCACCCTCAAGTCGCTTGAAAACACCAACAGCATTTTTCGAACCCGCTCGGTTTGCAGGGCTCGGTGTGCTGCGCCCACTTGGGCTTGACGTGCAGCCCGCTGAATGACTACCAGCTTGCGGGTGTTCAACATCAAGCTGGCATAAGTGGGGCCAAAGGCTTTGGCAACAACGTCTTCAGGGTTTGACAAGTGGTCGGCTGCGTAGACCAAATACACCGCCGCCCGCAGGGGCGGCGCAGCACCAATGCTCAGCAAAATCGCGGCGACGCCTTCACAGTGAGCCCAGGCATCCTCACCCGAATGCAAAATCCGCCCCTCTAAGATGGGCTGGGCAAACCCACGAGCACGCACTAGGGGCGCGGTGTCATCGGTCTGTGGCGGCTGTGGCCACGCATCGAGGGGGGGGGCGGTGCTTTTTTTTTGCTTTTTTTTCACGGCCAAATCAAGCTAGCAAGAAAGCCTTCACGGCCGCTACTTGGTCGTCTTGTACCAAAGTCGGGGCGTGCCCAACCTCAGAAAATTCATGCAATTGAGGGCGAGGCCCACGCTGTGTCATCAGTCGGGCGGTTTCAGGGTTGAGCAAGTCAGATTGGGCCCCGCGTAGCAAGAGCGTGGGGCAGCCAATGGCATCATAAGCCTGCCACAGCAGGGCTTCGCTGGCCGTCGCAATGGATGATGTCAAGGCCTGAAATGCCAAGGCCAACTGGGGGTCGTAATGCAAGGTAAAGCCCGCGCCATCAGGCTTTAGCATCGGGCGCGACAAGGCCAACCATTGGGCCTGGGTGTGCGGCCCAAATGGGGCTGAGATCACCCGCAAATAATTGATCGCTTGAGTCTCATCATCCCAATGCAGCGGCCTTCCTAAGTAAGCACCGATGCGCATCAATGCTTCAAGTGGCAGGTAGGGTCCAACGTCATTAAGGACCAAGCGCTCAACAGGTGACTTGGGCATAGAAGCCAGAAAGATGCCAATCAAACCGCCCATCGAGGTGCCCAGCACATGCACCTGCTGGGCATTGAGCCGCGCCAACAAGGTCACGATGTCGGCGAGGTAGGCGGGGATTTGATAGCCCATGGGATCGGTCAGCCAATCGGAGCGCCCTCGACCCACGATATCAGGGCACACCACACGATAATGCTCACTCAAGGCACAGGCGAGCGTGTCAAAGTCACGCCCCTGGCGGGTCAGGCCATGCAGGCACAACAGAACGCGGGGATGATCAGGGTCGCCCCACTCCCAATAAGCCATGCGAGGCAATTGCTTTGGGCGCAGGCATTGAACCTGGTTGAGGCGAGGCTGAGGGCTGAAAGGGTTCACGATGGCCTTTGGTCAGTTGTTCAGTGGGTGAGGGTCACCCACAGGCAAATCGCAATCATCGTACAACCGAGTGTGATCATCAAAAGTAACACTAACACTAAGACTAACAACAGCGTCGAACGCTGCCGCGTTGAGTCGCCTCCAGCTCAATAGCGCCCTGTGCTCTTAGGGGTGCCCATCTGCGCGTCGAAGTGGTCTATGTCGTCGTATTTGTTGTTGCTTGGATTGTCCAACGGGCGACAAATTCGACTGTGCAAGCTGTTGAGTTTGTCGGATTTTTCCATGGCTTGAATGACGGCCTGAGGGTCAATCATCATGGCAAATGGATTGATAAGCGGTGAAGATTCATGCATGACAGGCTCCTGTGAGAGGTGGAGTCATCGTCGCTGCGAGTCTTCAACGTGAACAGTCAGGTTGACGCCATACTGCATGTCAGGTTTTGTCTGACTCGGGTTAGCCTTGAGCCTGCTTGAGCTGCACAAACAGGGTCACTGGACCCGTGAGGCCTGAAGCTGCGAACAACCGCCATTTTTCGCCGGCGAGAGTGGGTTGCTCTGTTCAGTAAGGGGCAAGCTGGGCGTTGGAGACCACAGAACGCGAAAACAAACTCTCGAAGTTGTGAGTTGTCGCGGCCGCAACTTCGGCCACTTCACAGCCCTTGATCTGAGCCAAGGCATGCGCCACATGGGGTACCCAGGCTGGCGTGTTGGTCTGGCCGCGGTAGGGTACCGGCGCCAGGTAGGGGCTGTCGGTTTCAATCAAACAGCGAGAGAGCGGAACCCGACGCGCGACTTCGCGCAAATTTTGTGCACTCTTGAAAGTCAAAATACCAGAGAAAGAAATATAAAAACCCAGATCGATGGCAGCCTCTGCCACCTCCCAGCTTTCAGTAAAACAATGAAAAACGCCGCGAAGCGGCTTGTTGAACTCGCGCAAAATGCGCAATGTGTCGTCGCTGGCATTGCGGGTGTGCACGACCAGCGGGAGGCCTGACTCTTGCGATGCCTGAATGTGAACTTTGAAGCGATCCCGCTGCCATGAAAGGTCAGCCATGCTGAGATCTTGCCTTCGAAAGTAGTCTAAGCCTGTCTCGCCAATGGCCACAACCCGGGGCAACGCGGCCAAGCGGACCAAGTCAGAAACGGTTGGCTCGGTCACGCCCTCGTTGTCAGGGTGTACCCCCACACTGGCCCAGAAATTATCAAAATTGATGGCCAAGTCATGCACTTGGTCAAACTCTTCCAATGTGGTGCAGATGCACAGGGCCCGGTCCACCTGAGCTGAACGCATGTCAGCCCGAATTTGTGAAAGGCGAACTCGCAATTCTGGAAAATTCAAATGGCAATGGGAGTCAACAAACATGCATGCTTTCTAGGGGCTGTTCGGAAAGTCGTCGTCGGTCAGAAAATGGTCTCTTGATGATTTTCCGAACAGCCCCTAACAAGCCCTCAGGCTGGCTGTCAAAGAGTCTGAGTGGGTTTGTTTGACGAAACGATGGCGCCCAGAATGTCTTCGATTTTGATCTTGAGTTGACGGGTTTTGTCGTCATCCGGAAAACTCACCCCCACGCCTTGCGTGCGTCCACCTGTGGCGTTGGCAGGCGTGATCCACGCAACTTTACCCGCTACAGGATAACGCTGTGGATTATCAGGTAAAGAAAGCAAAAGGTAAATGTCTTCACCCAAACGGTAGTCACGATGGGTTGGCACAAACAACCCCCCTTCTCGCAGCAAGGGCATGTAGGCTGCATAAAGGGCCGCACGTTCACGAAACACCAGCTGAATGACACTGGGTCGTGCGGTGCTGGCATTGGGTGGTGCTGGAGGTTTGCCTGAAGGGTGCGACAGACTCATGCCTGACAGTGTAACCAGGGGTGGGATTCAACAAGCGTCTGATTAGCCTGAATTTGCGCCGCAGTTCTCAATAAAAAGTGTTGATTGAGAGAAGTTTGACGCTAGGTCACATTCTGTAGCAACCCAGCGTGATCGGTATCAATATACCCCTCAGAACTGAAGATGCCGAGTCGTTGGGCCGTTTGGGAACCGGGTCTGCGGCGTTGCAAATCCTCGCCCTATCAACGGACAGGGCTGCGGTACGCCTTGCACCCCCATTCCCTAAACGACCCATCGACCCGGCATCTTCAGCTCTGAGGGGGATAAGCTCATCTGGGGGCATTGTTGGAAGCCAGTGCTTGTCGAGCTTGCTGCAGCAAAGCCTCAATGGCCAATGCCTGGCTCCAGGGGTGTTCGGCGTGCCTGGCCAAACGCTGTAGGTCACGGGACCAAGCAGACAACACAGGCAACGAAGCCCCGCGAGGCACCACGGCCAACGGAAAAAAACGCGGCTCACCCGATACCGCCACACACATGGCATCGTGGCAAAGCTTTTGTAGCCCATCAACCCAGCGCGCCACTGACCATGAGGCCAAATGAGACCCTGGTTCGCCGTTCATCACGGCCTGAGGTAATGTTTGCCAGACCTGGGCTGTCAGCCCCTGGGCCGCCCATTGGCGTGCCGCCAAGGGCAAGCCGCCCGTGGCCGCGAGCAAAACTTCGGGCTGCGCAATGGCCTGCTGGTTGAGCCAATGCAACGCTTCACTGCGCGTGGGGAAGTCAACTGCCAATCGTTGACAACGACTGCTTAGGGTTGGAAGCAGCGCCTGTGCAGCTGTGCAACTTAAAATAAAACGCACGCCGAGTGGGGGCTCTTCCAAGGTTTTGAGCAGCGCGTTGGCGGCGATCAAGTTCAAGCGCTCAGCTGGGTGAATCACAATGACTTTGCCTTGGTCTTGTGAGGATGTCGTCTGTGCAAAATTGATCGCAGCTTGCACCGCATCGACCTTGATATCTTGGCTTGGCTTGGCTTTGCTGGCTCGGTCTTGAGTCTCAGGCGTTTCTCCTAGCCAACCCATCGACTCTTGCAATGCTTCTGGCAACAAACACAGCAAGTCTGGGTGGCTGCGTGAAGAAACCCAATGGCAACTGCTGCAGCCGCCACAGGGGCCAGTGGCCCGGGGGGTGAGACATAACCATGTTTGAGCCAAAGTTATTGACAGCTCGAGAGCGCCTGCGCCAGGCGGTGCAATGATCAACAGGGCTTGGCCTTTGAGCTGATGCAGGGCCTGGTGCAAGGGGGCGGCCAACCAGGGCATGACCTGCACCTCAACAGACCTCGGGTTGGCAGGTTGCACAGGCGTGCTCGACTTGCGCGGGTTGGCTTTCAAGTGCTTAGGAGAGTCCACTGTCCACAGGCTCCTTCATTGATGCTAAACAGCGCAGTGCGATTTGAATCTGCTGGGCAACATCAACCCTGTCGGCACTGGCATCGACCCGAATAAAGCGAGTTGGAGCTTGGGCTGCTCGCTCCAGGTAAGCCTGCCTGACGCGCTCGAAAAAAGCCAAGTCTTGCTGCTCAAAACGGTCAGGCTGTCGCGCAGCCAACAAGCGTTGAGCGGCGAGCTCGGGAGGGAGATCAAACCAAAACGTCAGATCGGGCTGTAAACCAGGGTGCACCCAATTCTCGAGATGGTGCAAGACCTCGATGGGGACGCCTCGGCCGCCGCCTTGGTAAGCTGCACTGGCATCAGAAAATCGGTCGCACACAACGATCTCGCCTCGCGCCAGGGCTGGCGCAATCACTTGCTGCACGTGATCTCTGCGTCCGGCAAAAACAAGGAGTGCCTCGGTGAGCGGGTCCATGGGGGCCCTTAGCAACAGCGTTCGCAATTGTTCGGCAAGTTCAGTGCCGCCAGGCTCTCGCGTCACCAAAACAGTATTTCCCGCCTGGCGCAACTGCTGCGCGACGGCCGGCAAGTGAGTTGACTTGCCCGCGCCGTCAATCCCCTCAAAGGTGATGAATGTAGGTTTCAAAGGAGTATGCTCAAAAACAAAAAAACGGGCTTAGCGTTTGCGTTGATATTGGTTGACGGCCAGGTTGTGCTCAGCCAGCGTCTGGCTAAAAACGCTGGTACCGTCACCTCGTGCCACAAAATACAGAGCGCCACTTGAAGCAGGTTGAGCCGCCGCCATCAAAGACGCTTTGCCTGGCATCGAAATGGGTGTTGGTGGCAAACCTTTGCGAGTGTAGGTGTTGTAGGGGGTGTCTGTTTGCAGGTCAAGCTTGCGCAAATTGCCGTCAAAGGCTTCACCCAAGCCGTAAATGACTGTGGGGTCAGTTTGCAAGGGCATGCCCAAGCGCAGGCGATTGGCAAACACAGCAGCCACTTGATTGCGCTCGGCGTCAGCGCCGGTTTCCTTCTCAACAATCGAAGCCAAAATCAGTAAGTCTGCTTCGTTACGCAGCGGAACCCGGGCATCGCGCGCTGCCCATGCCTGTTCCAAACGCTGTTTCATGGCGCGGCGTGCGCGCTTTAAAACAGCCACGTCTTTGCTGCCTTTGCTGTAGTTGTAAGTGTCAGGATAAAACTGCCCTTCGGGCCATTGCGAAGCCTCGCCCAGCGCGCTCAGGACCTGCGCGTCACTGAGTGAACCAATGGTGGATTGCAAGCCAGGTGCCTTGGCCAATTCACTGCGCCACTGACGAAATGTCCAGCCTTCAATCAGGCGCACCGAAACCATTAATGCATCCCCACGCACCATCTTGTCAAGCAAGCTGCGAGGTGTGGTCGCGGCATCGATCTCATAGCTTCCTGCGCGAATCTTTTGGGCCTGCCCCGACCAGCGAAACCACTGGTATAAAAGCCAGTCAGGTGCTTTGACACCGGCCGCAACCCAGCCACTGGCGATGTCTCGTGGTGAGGTTCCTGGCTCGATAGACAGCTCGACAGTACTACCAGAGAGTGCCAAGGGGTGTTTCAACCACCACCAAGTTGCCCCTGACACCGCAGCAGCGCTGAACAGGCAAAAAACAAGAAGGCATTTAAATACTCTCATAAGGTGTGCGACCGAATCAATCAGAGATGATCATAATCGCGCTATGAAAATCGAACCTATTTCTTTGCACGGCGCTACTGAACTTGCGCATTGGGGCCTGATTTGCGCAGCGGGCTCAGAGGCTGCTGCTTTTTTGCACGGCCAGCTCAGCACTGACTTCAAGCAACTGAGCGAAAGCCAGGTTCGTTTGGCGGGATATTGCAATCCCAAAGGTCGGTTATTGGCCACTTTTTTGGCTTGGCGCACAGCCTCAGATCAGCTCTGGTTGGCGTGTCATAGGAGTATTTTGGCCACCACTTTGAAGCGCTTGTCGATGTTTGTGATGCGCGCAGATTGCCGCCTCAGCGAGGGGTACGCTCAGGGGGAGGGCGAGTCATTGCGAATTTGGGGATTGGCGGGTGATACTGCGCGTCAACTGTTATCGGGCACTGATCACTTGCCTGTGTGGGGGCATCAATCGCAGCCTGAGGGCTCGATCATTCGGTTGCCCGATGTGGCGGGTAGCCAGCGGGCATTGTGGGTGAGTGCTGTCATGCCTGACGCCCCCGAGTTGCCCTTAGCGCTTTGGCAATGGCTTGAGGTTCAAAGCGCCATCCCGATGATCGAACAAAGTACTGCTGAACAGTTTGTTCCCCAAATGATCAACTTTGAATTGATTGACGGGGTCGATTTTAAAAAAGGTTGCTACCCAGGCCAAGAAGTGGTGGCCCGCAGTCAATACCGCGGAACTGTGAAGCGGCGCATGTTTTTGTTTGAAGTCGATGCCCCTGCAATGCCCGGCCAGGAAGTCTTTGATGCACAAGATCCCGACCAGGCGGCTGGCATGGTGGTGGCCGCAGCCCCCCTGCCTCAAGGCGGCGGCTGCGCTGTTTTGGTGGGGGTGAAGTTGGTGGCTGTTGAAAGTGGGCCCCTGTATTTGGAGCGCGTTGGAGGGCCTGTCTTGACGCGTCAGCCCATGCCTTACGCAGTCTCCATCGAACACGATGTCAACCCTTGAGGGCACTCTGACACTCTTGCATTCAGCGCTCTCGATGCAAACTGAGCTGTTCATTTACTACCGCGTTGAGCAGGGCTGCTGCGACGAGCTCAAGGCTGTTGTGTTGGCTTTTCAGCAACACTTGTGCGCTAAACACCCGGGCTTGGTTGCGCGTTTATTCCAGCGCGTCGACACAGCGAATTCCCCCATTCAATCCACAACTTGGATGGAAACATATTCCAGCACTGGCCGCATTTCACTCCCCTTGCAGCGCCTCATTGAACGTGCGGAACCCGTACCACCAAAGCTGATGTCAGGCCCCCGGCACATGGAAGTTTTCGCCGCCATTGCGTGAGCGGCATGGATCGATGCGACACAGCATCTTCAGTTCCGAGGTTCTGTCACATTCAGCCCGCTGAGTCAAATGGACTGGATGATTCCAATCTAAAGTCAGATGATGAATGCGGCAGTGAAGAAGGTGCTCAAGCGCTTGCACTATCCGCTGGAGGTGATGCTGTTGTGCGTGCGCTGGTATGCGGCCTATCCGTTAAGCTTGCGCAATCTCGAGGAGATGATGGCTGAACGTGGCGTGATTGTGGACCATGCCACGGTGCATCGCTGGGCACTGAAAACTCTGCCGGTTCTGGCGATGGTTTTTCGCAGCCGCAAGTCACAGGTCAGCTCCTCTTGGGTCTTAGAGGGTTGATGAAACCTATACCCATCTTCAGTTCCGAGGGGTATATCAGGTTGTGATCAGACCCATGGGCTGGCTGCGGCTAAAAATGGGTCGCTCTTCGCCGCCCGTGGCGATCACCGCCCTGCTGCGTCCTTGGCGCTTGGCTTCATACAATGCCTGATCGGCACGGCGCAAGGCTTCAGAGATTGGTTCATTGGCATGCAGTTGCACCACGCCAAAACTCAAACTCAGACGTGCAATTCGGGGGGCGACTTGGCGGTCCTCGAGGCGTGAAACGATTCGCGCGGCCACAGTCATGGCCTCTTCCACCTTGGTATCAGGGAGCAGCACAGCAAATTCGTCGCCCCCCAAACGCCCCGCAATATCCATTTCGCGCAGGGTGTCTCGAGTGCAATTGCCAACCTGGCGCAACGCTTCATCGCCAACAGAATGCCCTAACATGTCGTTGATGCGCTTGAAGTGGTCGATGTCAAACATCAGCAAAGAAGACTCTTCAGCTGCGCTAGAGCCGAGCAAACGTGCTGCCAGTTCGTGGAAGTGGCGGCGGTTGGGCACATTGGTGAGGGTATCTATGTCAGCCAGATAACGCAGGCGGCGCTTTGAAAAACGCAGCCTCAGCTCAGTTCTTTGGTGCGTCAGGAACAGGCTGAGGTAGAGCATGGAGAGTGCGACCAGCACCGAGGCCATGGTGGCCACAATGGCGTAGTGGGTGCCTGAATCTGTCAGCTCAATGAACAGCTCGGTGGCTTTGAGCCCATAGACTGCACCATTGGCCAGCAAGGCCATCGTTACCAGTTGTAGCGCTGAATTTTGTTTGAACTCACGCATGTTGATGATCATGAGGATCGAGTAAAGATGCAATAGGGCGCCACCCAAGCCCAATGTCACTGATTGCCGCAGTTTGTCTGGAAACACCACCCAAGTGCCAAACCACACCAGGTACGCTGCCGCAAGTATCAGGCCATCCACGATGGGCGGGATGCGCAGTGGGTGGCGGGCATAAAAATGCCGCAAGCCCAGCAACACCATGATCGGCCATTGCAGTGTCAATAAGTTAGCTAGCACCAACAACTGGGAGGGATACTGGTCATGAAATGCGCTGAGCAATACACCCAAGGCAACCAGCCACTGGGCGCTTACCCACGTCCAGTAGCCACGGTAAACTGAGTGCGATGATCCAAACAGGGTCATGACGCCGGCAGACATCAAGAGCATGGCACCTGAAATCAACAAAAGTGTGGGGGAATGCGCTGACATGGGTAGACCGATTGAGCTTGATGCTTGTAGCTTGTTGAAAGAAGTATGACCGTACCTGGGTTGTAGGCGACCTTGCTAGTTTGATGTAACCCACCAAACGGGTGTTTTTGAAACAAAATGTTTCTTCTCCTGCGGGTTGCAAAGGCCACAAGTTATGAAGACAACAATTTTGAGGGGATTTTGATGGGCTTTGGGCTGGTGATCGTTGGCGATGAGATTCTTTCTGGTAAACGCCAGGATCAGCATCTGAGCCAAGTCATTTCGCTGCTTCAGGCTCGGGGCTTGAGTATGTCTTGGGTCCGTTATGTGGGTGACGAGCGGACCCGTTTGACGGCTGTCTTGACCGACGCGTTGCATTGCGGCGATTGGGTATTTTGCTGTGGAGGCATTGGTGCGACCCCGGACGATCACACCCGGCAGTCTGCTGCTGCGGCCTTGAAGGTGCCATTGGTGCTGCACCCACAGGCCCAAGACTTGATCATGCAGCGCATGATCGAGCTTGCTGCAGAAAATGGTGAGCCCTTTGATCCTGAGCGTCCTGATAACCGCCACCGCTTACAGATGGGCTGCTTTCCTGAGGGGGCCCAGATCATTCCTAACCCCTACAACAAGATTCCCGGTTTTTCAGTTGACTCTCCAAATAGGCTCGGGGGGGTCTTCTTTGTGCCAGGCTTTCCCGTGATGGCCTGGCCCATGATCGAGTGGGTTTTAGATCAAAGACTCGCTCACTGTTGTGTGAGTGCCCAAAGCAGTGAGCAGTCTGTGATTGTGTTTGGCACTCAGGAGTCTTTGCTCACCCCTTTGATGAGCGCGGTTGAGGCGCAGTTTTCAGGGGTCAAAATATTCAGCTTACCCAGCGTTGATCATCCTTTGTGGGGGGCTCACATTGAGCTGGGTGTTAAGGGACCGATGGGGCTTGTGCCTAGCGCCTATGCCTATTTGCATCAAGGCTTGTGCACGCTGGGTGCAAAGCTGGGGCCTGAAATGGTGCGTTGATTGTTCGATGTTGCCCCTTTGAGTTTGGGCTCATAGGTTGAATGGGTATATACCCGTCGGAACTGAAGATGCCGGGTCGCTGAGCCGTTTTGAAAATGGATCTGCGGCGTTGTAAAT
>JANMEO010000126.1:0-2768 GCA_031376995.1 Burkholderiales bacterium | reverse complement strand
GCAGCCCTATCCGTTGATAGGGCGAGGATTTGCAACGCCCCAGACCCGTTTCCCAAACAGCCCAGCAACACTGAATCTTCAGTTCCGAGGGGTATAACCATCATCTCTTTGCGCCACGACAGAGGAGACTGTTCGAGGCCGCAGTCGCAACTGCTTGGCCAGCCCTACCAACCTCATGCCACGTACTCTCTTCACAGCCACCAACAAATACACACCCCCTAAAACAGGCCACCAGCGATCACCAGCCGCCTCCATCCAAGCACAACGATTGAGCCAGGTCTGACGTGAAAACGGGGGTCTGTAACAACCAAAGCCGCCCCCATCAACCTCCAAATTTAACAAATGCAGCCAATCTCGCAAACGGCGCTGCCCAATCAATTCAAAGTGTTCTGGAAAAAATGAGGACTCAGGCCCGCAAGCCAAACGCCGCAGTGTTCGACCCCAATGTTGCCTTACACCCCATAAGCTGGCAGGATTGAACCCTAAAATGACCACACGCCCCTCAGGCATCAGCACACGCTCAACTTCACGCAAAGCGTGGTGCGGGTTAGGCGCACTTTCCAAGGTATGAGGCAACACGACCAAATCCAAACTTTGATTTGCAAACGGCAGTGCGTCAGAGTCGCATCGCAGGTCAAGGCTGGTGTGAGTCATGTCATTCGAATACCAGCGATGCGGCATGCGGTTAATTTGCAAACCCTGCAACTCAGGAAGCCCCCACTGCAAAGCATGAAAGCCAAACAGATCCGTCACAGCAGCGTCCACGTGACGCTGCTCCCAGCTCAGAACATACTGTCCGAGAGGCGTCATCAGCCAATCATGAAAACTGTGAATCACTGCACCATTGGTCATGAATTTATTAGCCCTGCCTGCTTTGACTGACAACTATATCTGGATGGTTCATGATGAGCACCGGGCTATCGTGGTCGACCCTGGTGATGAAGAGCCCGTGGTCAAAGCACTGGATGCCATGAACCTTGAGCTGGTGGGCATTCTAGTGACCCACCACCATCATGACCATGTAGATGGCATAGGAGGTTTGCGGCGCAGGCTTTTGGGCCAAGTTTACGGCTCAGCCACTGAAGTCATTGCAGGCCCCTATCAGCCTGTATCGGACGGCCAGCAGATTGTGATCTCACCCTGGGATTTTCAAGTGATGCTGATTCCGGGCCACACCGCAGGGCATGTCGCTTATTTTCTGGAGCTTCCCGACGCCGCCCCCATTGTGTTTTGCGGCGACACGCTTTTTTCTGGGGGATGTGGCAGGCTGTTTGAGGGCTCACCAGCCAGGATGCTGGCCTCTTTGAAGCGCCTGGCTGCGTTACCTGCCAACACCCGTGTGTGTTGCACCCACGAATACACATTGTCCAACATGAAATTTGCACGCCACGTTGAACCCATGAACCAACAGGCGCTGATTTACGAGCAGTGGTGTCAGGTACAACGGCAAGCTGGTCGCCCAACACTACCGAGCTCTATCGAGCTTGAACAGAAAATCAACCCATTTTTACGTTGTGATCAGACCCAGGTCAGACAATCAGTCAAATCTTATGCGGGATCAATTTCTGCAGAAAGCCCCGAGGGTGAACTCGCTGTTTTCACCATTCTTCGACAGTGGAAAAATGGATTTGTGGCATGAAAACACCCTTTCGATTGCGCGCTATCCCAGCATCTCAGTGGTTCAGTATTGTCGCCTTGCTGGCTTTTGTATCAGCCTGCAGTACGCCACCTCACATTCAAAGCACATCCAGTAACAAGGCAACCGTTGGCACACCCCCCCCTATTGTCAAAGTGCCCCCCAAAGCCGCGCCTGCGCTAACTGCGCCAGTGCTAAGCAGTGAGGCAGAGCTCAAGCCCTTGGATCCGCTGCGCCCCGAAATCGATGTTCAGACTGAAGCCAATCCACGAGCCGACCTGTGGAGCCGAGTGCGCCGTGGTTTTTCGATGCCGGATCTGAACAACGAATTGGTTCGCGGTCGGGAGCAGTGGTATGCAATGCGGCCGGACTACGTCGAGCGCATGACGCTGCGAGGCAGTCGCTACCTTTTTCATATTGTTGAGGAGGTTGAGCGCCGCAACATGCCCACAGAATTGGCCTTGCTGCCCTTTATTGAGAGTGCCTTCAATCCACAAGCTTTGTCTTCAGCCAAAGCCTCCGGCATGTGGCAGTTTATGCCCGCCACGGGCAATGACTACGATCTAAGACAAACCGTATTTCGTGATGACCGTCGCAATGTGTTGGCCTCAACCCGTGCTGCACTCGACTACCTGCAACGCTTACACAACATGTTTGGCGATTGGCAACTGGCACTGGCCGCATACAACTGGGGAGAAGGTAGCGTCCAGCGAGCCATCAAAAGCAATCAAAAGGCTGGCCTGCCGACGGACTACAGCAGCTTGCGCATGCCGATTGAAACCCAGTATTACGTACCCAAGCTGCAGGCAGTCAAAAACATCATTGCCAGACCAGAATCTTTTGGATTACAACTGCCCCCTGTTGAAAATCACCCCTATTTTCTGGCTGTACCCATTGAGCGAGACATCGATATTGAGATTGCTGCACGCTTGGCTCAAATGTCACTCAGCGAGTTCAAAGCCTTGAATCCGCAAATGAACAAGCCTGTGATTTTGGCTGCTGTGACACCGCAAATCTTGCTTCCCTACGACAACGCACAACTTTACGTACGCAATGCCTCTTTGCACAAAGGCCCTATGGCCACCTGGACTGCCTGGGTCGCTGCACGTGCCATTCGGCCTGCTGAAGTGGC
>JANMEO010000092.1:0-5413 GCA_031376995.1 Burkholderiales bacterium | reverse complement strand
CACCGGGCTGAGGCAGGCGAATGTGCGGGACTTGCAATGGCAATGCGTAGACCTTGGAAGAAAGCACGCCTGGATACCGGGAAGCCAACACAAGAATGGCAAACCCCACTCCGTGCCGCTCAACGACATGGCATTGGCCGTACTGCACCGTCAGGTGGGCAAGCATCCGACCCAGGTTTTCACGTTCAGGGGGCAGCCGATTGCCAACGTGAACACGAAGGCCTGGACCGGTGCGCTCAAACGGGCGGGCCTCACGGACTTTCGCTGGCACGACTTGCCCCACACGTTTGCCACCTGGCACCGCCAGGGCGGGAAACCCACCCATGAGCTGCAAAGGCTCGGGGGCTGGAAAACCGGGGCCATGGTGGAGCGTTACGCGCACGTTGCGCCAGAGGCACTCCAAAGTGCGGCCGGTCGGCTTGACGCGTTAGGCGGCTACGTTTTGGCTACGCTCGAAGAAAAGGGGGTCAACAAAAGTGCGCTAACCCCTTGATTCATTGGTAGGCCGTGCTGGACTCGAACCAGCGACCAAAGGATTATGAGTCCTCTGCTCTAACCAACTGAGCTAACGGCCCTATGTGGCTGATTGTAGAAGAACTACTTGGTTCCTAACGCATTGCTCACCAAACGAGAGGTGATGTCGACAATTTGAATCATGCGGTCATATGCCATACGGGTAGGGCCAATCACGCCCAGTGTGCCAACCACACAACCATCCACCTCGTAGGGGGATGAAACGATGGAAAGTGCTTCAAAAGGCACAACCGTGCTCTCGCCCCCAATGTAAATACGCACCCCTGGGGCCTTGCTGCTAACGTCTAGCAAACGCAAGATTTGGGTTTTCTGCTCAAAAATATCAAAGAGTTTACGCAACGAACCCATGTCACTGGAAAAGTCTTGAACCGCTAGCAAGTTTCGTTCGCCTGAAATGACAACTTGTTCTTGACTATCCTCCATGGCCTCACTGCCTGTCTGCACCGCCGCTTGCATCAAAGTGGCAATCTCGGACCTCAAGGTTTCAAGCTCACCCTTCAGACGCTCACGAATCTCTTCCATCGTCAACCCGGCATAGTGCGATGTGAGGTAATTGCTGGCCTCTTGCAATTGAGAAGCACTGTAATCTTGCGCCGTGAAAATCACACGGTTTTGAACGTCGCCATCTGGCGCCACCAAAATCACCAACACCCGGCGCTCAGACAAGCGCATGAACTCAATGTGATGAAACACGGTAACCTTGCGCGGCACTGTGATGACCCCCACAAAACTGGACAAGTTCGACAGCAATTGAGCGGCATTGGCAATCACACGTTGAGGCTGCTCCGCTGCCAACTGCTGCTCTTGCACTTGCAGCGCTGGCTTGGCTGTGAGCATGGTGTCTACAAACAAGCGGTAGCCTCGGGCCGTGGGTATGCGGCCCGCACTGGTATGAGGACTGACAATCAGCCCCAAGTCCTCCAAATCAGCCATGACGTTGCGAATCGTTGCTGGCGAGAGCTCCAGCCCCGAGGCTTTGGACAAGGTGCGCGAGCCCACCGGTTGACCATCAGCGATGTAGCGCTCAACCAGGGCTTTGAGTAATGTGCGAGCTCGATCATCCATGCGTTTCATTTTATGGCGTGTGTTCTCATGAACGCTAAACTCTTGCAAAATGTGCTGAAAACTTGGACAAGTTGCCAGCCCACCGATACAGTGCGAAACGCACCACCTTGGAGTACCCCATTGGCCTGATGCATTATTTTTTATGTCACGCGCTTTGAAAGCGCATGCGACTGAGCGATTCAGACTGCTTTTCTTCATGAAGTTGCGCCACGCCCTGTGGTGTAATGATGAGCATGGTTAGACGCTTTGAACATGTCGCGCTCGTCGGAAAATTTCGCGCCACGGGCATTCGCGATGTGCTGGCCAGCATTGCGAGTTTCCTGGTGACGCAAGGCCTTAAAGTCTCAATCGAGCGCGCCACCGCCCTAGATACTGGGCTCAGCAGCGATGAGATACTCACCCCGGCTGAGCTCGGCGCGCGCTGTGATCTGGTGATTGTGGTGGGCGGTGATGGCACCATGCTCGGGATAGCCCGTCAACTTGCACCATTCGCAGTCCCCATCATAGGCATCAACCAAGGCCGGCTGGGCTTCATGACAGACGTGCCCCCAGAGTCATTCGCGGCCACGCTCACCCCTATGTTGGCGGGCGACTATGAAGAAGAACGCCGCACGATGCTAGAAGGCCGCGTCACCCGTCTAGGCGAAGTCATTTTTGAAGGCTTGGCCATGAACGACGTGGTTGTCAGCCGCGGTGCAACAGCAAGCATGGTCGAGTTGAAAATTGATATTGGCAAAAATTTTGTAGCCAATCTACGGGCAGATGGCCTAATCGTCGGCTCACCCACCGGATCAACGGCTTATGCTTTATCAGCTGGTGGCCCGATCTTGCATCCTGAGATTGCTGCATGGGTCATGGTGCCGATTGCACCTCATGATTTATCAAACAGGCCCATCGTGTTGCCAGACTCTGGCACCATCGACATTGAGATTGTGGCCGGCCGAGATGCCAGTGTGAGTTTTGATATGCAAAGCCTGGCCAGCCTTTTACACGGCGACCGAATCAGCGTGCGACGCTCAGCGCATCAGGTGCGTTTTTTACACCCCTTAGGATGGAATTATTACGCCACATTGCGTCGCAAGCTGCGTTGGCACGCCGGCACCCACTGACTTGAAAAATGCCACACCATGCTCAAACGTTTGGCCCTGCGTGACTTTGTGATCGTCACCTCGCTGGAGGTTGATTGGCAGACTGGCTTCACTGTTCTGACAGGTGAAACCGGGGCCGGGAAATCAATTTTGATTGATGCCTTGC
This sequence comes from Burkholderiales bacterium, assembly GCA_031376995.1. Lineage (GTDB taxonomy): Bacteria > Pseudomonadota > Gammaproteobacteria > Burkholderiales > Burkholderiaceae_C > CANHBY01. Next base: position 2,560 of record JANMEO010000092.1, on the reverse strand, counting down.
AACTCGCGCTAGGCAGCCGAGGTGATGCTGGGGTAGTGCGTGAGGGTGCCAGCCGCGCAGAAATCATGGCAGAGTTTGACTGCCCTGCATCGCTAGGCTCCTGGCTGACTGACGCTGGTTTTGAGCTCAACATGGGTGAGCTCGTGCTACGCCGAACCATTGATGCCCAAGGCAAAAGCCGCGCTTGGGTGAATGGCAGCGCCGCCACGTTAGCCCAGTTACGTCAAATCGCCGATAACCTGGTTGACATCCATGGGCAACACACTTGGCAAAGTTTGACCCGTTCAGCCTCAGTGCGCGCACTCCTTGACGCCTATGCCGGAATCGACACACGCCCACTCACCCAAGCCTGGACTCACTGGCGCAGCGCCGAGCAGGCCCTGCAAGTGGCTCAAGCCCGCCAAAAAGACCTTGAACGTGAGCGTGAGCACCTAACATGGCAAATCAATGAGATTGGCAAACTGCAACTGGGCGCTCATGAATGGGCTGAACTCAATACAGAACATCAAAAATTGGCCCACGCCCAAAGCCTTTTAGATGCATCACAACAAGCACTCCAAGCCCTGAGCGACGCTGACAGCAATGCGCAGCGCTTGACCCATCAAGCGCAAGCTTCGCTGCAAAGCGTGGCTCACATTGATCCCGTCCTGGCTGACATCGCCACCGTCTTGCTCAGCGCCCAAGTCCAGCTCGAGGATGCCAGCCACAGCCTCTCAAACTACCTCAGCCGTACCGAGCTCGACCCTGTACGACTTCAGGAGCTTGATCAACGACTTTCAAACTGGGTAGGGCTGGCACGTCGCTTTCGCTGCAACCCCGCCGAGCTGCCCGAAATTTGGGAACAATCAAAAACAGAATTACTGCGTCTTGATGAAGCTGCCAATGTTCAAACCTGGGAGCTTGAATTGCAAAACACACAAGCTGCATTTCAGGCTCAAGCCCAATGCGTTTCTCTAGCGCGTCAGCAAGCCGCACCTCGGCTGTCAAACGCTATCACCCTGGCCATGCAGAAACTGGGCATGAAGGGGGGGCAGTTTGAGGTTGCCCTGACACCCCAAATTCCGCCTCAAATGTACGGCCTGGAGACGATTGAATTTTTGGTTGCAGGTCATTTAGGCAGCTCACCCAAGCTCCTAGGCAAAGTGGCTTCAGGGGGTGAGCTTTCACGAATTGCCCTTGCCATCGCGGTCACCACCAGTCAGCTGGGAGAAGCAGGCACACTCATTTTTGACGAGGTGGATGCAGGTGTAGGTGGCGCTGTGGCTGAAACAGTCGGTCAGCTCATGAAGCAATTGGGGTGCGACAGGCAAGTGTTGGCAGTGACCCACCTGCCCCAAGTAGCGTCTTGCGCCGATCACCATTTCGTGGTCGCGAAAAGTGCAACAGGCGCGCGCACACACTGTGAGGTCAATCCGGTGCGAGGCGAAAACCGTGTGGCCGAAGTCGCCCGCATGTTGGGTGGTGAGCACCTCTCAAGCACCAGCCTCGCTCATGCCCAGGAGATGCTCAACTCAGGTAAGGGCAACACCGCCGACACTCGCTCAAATTGGGGTGATGCAGCAAGCCAACAATGCGCCCCCCCCCCTGCGGGCTCCAAAAGGCGCAAGCCATGAGCGCCAATGAAAATCATACAGATGAGGTTATTCTTGTCACCGGCATTTCTGGCTCAGGCAAATCAGTGGCAATCCATGCTCTAGAAGACGTGGGTTACTTTTGCGTCGACAACCTGCCGCCTGAGTTGCTGCGCGATTTTTTGCACCTTGAACGTAGCCGCCTCAATCGCAACATAGCCATCGCAGTTGACGTTCGCAGCGCTGGCTCACTGCCCCACTTGCTGCCGCTACTCGAGCAATTACGTAGCGAGGGTGTGACGGTACGTTCTGTTTTTTTAGATGCCAACTGTGACACGTTGGTAAGGCGATTTTCCGAAACGCGACGACCCCATCCACTGTCGCGCCAGCTGGCAGCAGGCCGTGCTGATCAATACAGGGCCCTGGTCGAAGCCATCGAACTCGAACGCAACCTGCTCAGTGAACTGCGCGAATTCTCCACAGTGATCGACACCAGCGACATGCGAGCGTCGCTGCTGCGAACATGGATTCGTGACTTAGTGCAAACCACAGCCAACCGATTAACGCTTGTCTTTGAGTCATTTGCTTTTAAACATGGTGTGCCGCTGGACGCAGACTATGTCTTCGATGTTCGTGTGCTACCCAATCCACACTATATTCGTGAACTTCGCCCTCTGACTGGGCGCGATGCTGCTGTGTCCAACTACCTTCAAGCACAACCTGAAGTAGTCGAAATGCTAGGGCAAATTGATGTTTTTTTATCACGCTGGTTGCCTGCCTTTGAGAACGATCAACGCAGCTATTTGACGGTGGCCATCGGCTGCACTGGCGGCCAGCACCGCTCGGTGTACTTTGCAGAAAGACTGATGCATCGCTTTACCGACCGTGCCAACACCTTGATCCGTCATCGCGAGCTCGAGACCAATCTCTGATGCCTAGCTTTGATGCCTGACTCTACTCAATTGCCCCTGTTCCCACTGAAAGCGGTG
>JANMEO010000083.1:0-2293 GCA_031376995.1 Burkholderiales bacterium | reverse complement strand
TGAACTCAAGAGCATGAATGGTAACCGGACCCCCCCCTCTAGCTGGCAGCTAGAGGGGGGGGTCCGGTTACTTGTCCATGGACTGCGAATCTCAACCATGTCTATATTAAAAGTGCCAAACTACCGGGCGCATGGTGGATTGCGGCCGACGCCAAGCACATGTTGGCACTCAGATTGAATCGGGCGAACAAGGAATGGGCAGGCTATTGGTCAACGAACTACCGCTACGCCGAGACAGCTTGAGATCACCCATCAGTTTGAATCGCCCCCGCCAGCACCCCGGATTGCATGGCCCCCTCAAGCGTTGAAGGGTAAGGGCCGTCGACATAGTCACCAGCGGCTTGCAGCCCCATCGTGATATGTCGTGGCGGGCGCTGCAGCCCCGCAACACACCGAAAAGTTGCACGCTTATCAACCAAAGTACGCAGCGGTATGAGCGGGCAATGCAATTGATCTCCGAGAGCTTGTGTCAACTGCCTCAAGGCAGCCTCTGTCAGCGAAGCTTGCCCTTGCTTTAACCATGCGCTAGCGCCACTGACAACCATTGCCAGCAGACCCACAGGCCCCCCCCAATGTCCGTGATCTAGCACGAACTGAGCCGGATGAAATGCATTGGACTCTAGCTGCACCATGGGGTACGGCAGCCTGATGTTGGCTGCATGGACATACACTGTGGCGATAGGCTCATGCTTCAGCGCCAACGCTTGTTCAGCCCAAATCGCTGCCACCGGTCGACATAGCCGAGCAGCCTCAACCGAGGTTGTAGCAACAATCACCTCATCAAACCATTCGTTGTCAACTTGCCAGCGAGAACCATCGGGCCAAAGAGACATCACTCGGTGGTGCCAGTGCAATTGGGCGCCATGGGCTTGTAGCCAAAGCGTGGCTGGCTCGGGCCAAAGTGCACTCAGCGACAATTTTGTAAACAACAAGTCAGCCGACCCTGCCCCCCCCAAAAAAGCATCGCGCAACACGCGTAAAAAAACCTTCGCGCTCGCCTCAGAGGCTGGTGTGTTGAGTGCAGCCACGCACAAAGGGTCAATTAACTCGGCGCGAATACGCAGTGGCAACGCATGGGTCAGTTTGCTGACGGTCACTCCATCATCACAACCAAATCCGTTCCTCAACCAGGAGGCCGCATGGCGAAGCAAAGCGCAACGCTCTGCCCAGGACCAACTGGGATGCGCAATGACCGCCCGCAAAAATGACAAGGTCGGCGGGCCTGATGGCATGCACAAGCCCCGCCCCTGCACATCGACCAAATGCAATGGAGTTCGCCCCAAAGCCTCTCTTGGGCAGACCCCAACCAGAGCCATCAGCTCCAGGGTTTTGCGGTACGCCCCAATCAACAGATGTTGACCGTTATCAAAGGAAGGCTGAAAGGCATGGGAGGGTGCCGAATGAATCTCTCGAGCTCGCCCGCCCGGCAAGGGTGACATTTCAAATACAGTGACACCATGACCCGCTTGTGTCGCGGTGACAGCTGCAGCAAGGCCAGCCCAGCCTGCACCAATGACGGCCACACGCTTTGTATTGCCAGAATTATTCAATCTGAATAGGCCCTCTTTTCCGTCCAGAGCAGCCGCCACATCCCCTTCATTGGATCAACGAATTGGTGAGATTGAATGCAATTAACGGTGGCAAGGGTCATCAGAGCTTTATTGTTTTGAGTGTGGATCAAAAATTTCTTGATGACGTTTGCAGAAAAAATCCATCACCGATTAAACCAGTGCATTTTGAATGCAATCCAAAGCTTTCGCACCGGGGTCAATGAGGTCCGCTGGTGAAGAACTTGAAAGTTACTGGCCTCGATCTCATCAAGCAAGGTACGATAAATCTGAGCCATCATCAAGCCTGGCTTCTGGGCGCAGCGATCTGTCTTTGGCAACAACGCCAACGCTTCATCATAGATTCGGTGTGCGCGCTCGGCTTGGTAGCGCATCAGGGCTGTAAACCGGTCGCTGTAGCCCCAAGGCTTTTGCCGTTTCAAAATTTCATGAGCCTTGACTTCAAATTGCTGTAACTCATCAATGGGCAGGTAAATTCGACCACGCCTAGCATCCTCACCGACGTCGCGAATGATATTGGTCAGCTGCATGGCCAATCCAAGCCGGTGGGCGTATTGCAATGTGCCGGGGTGAGTGGCCCCGAAAATTTGAGCCGCCACTTCACCAACCACCCCAGCAACCAAATGGCAGTAACGCAGCAGGTGGGCCTCGTCAAGGTAGCGGTTTTGCGTCAAGTCCATCTGGCAGCCATCGATCACAGCCAAGAGATGCTTTGTTGTGATTTG
>JANMEO010000271.1:0-8337 GCA_031376995.1 Burkholderiales bacterium | reverse complement strand
ACTAATGGGCTTGTCTCCGGCCCCTTTCAATTGACCCGCCTCGTGCTGTTTGACCCAGCCGTGTAGCGTTTGCACAGGAACACCTAACGCCTTTGCTGCTACCGCCGCGCTTTGCCCACCTTTGACCAGCCTGATGGCCTCCGTCTTGAACTCAAGGGTGTATTGCGCCCTTCGATTGACGCGCTTAACTTTACTCATCTCCGTACCTCCGTTACTTTGATTTTGAACTCAGTTAACGGATACGTTTTTCGGGGGGCATGATCAATTTGATGGAATTCATGCTGCATGGACTTCGAAAGAAAAGGCACTCGGCGACTGTTTTTCAAGGCGACGGATGACTTGAATTTTGAATTGAGAATTGCTGGGGTCGATGGGCCGTATGGACTGAAGAATGCCAGATCGGCCGCACGAACATTGATGCCCTTCGATTTCAATGCATGCAGGGCTGGGATCTGATCCACTACGTTTATACCCCCACCTCTGGAAGGTCATTGGACAGCATAAAATCATGCTCCTTTGATATACCCCTCGGAACTGAAGATGCCGGATCGCTGAGCCGTTTTGAAAACGGATCTGCAGCGTTGTAAATGCTCGCGATACCAAATGGTATCGCTGTGCTTTACGCCTTGCATATCCATTCTCAAAACGACCCATCGACCCAGCATCTTCAGTTCCGAGGGGTATAGGCTCGACAAGCCCCCTGCGTCAACACGTCAATGAAAGAATTCTGATGGATGTTTCAGTCCTAGCTGGAGTGCTTGCGCTTGGCGGACTTGCTGGCGCAGCTGCAGTGTGGTTCGCTGGCAAAGCGCGTTTTTTGCAAGCACAAACAGCCTTACAAATTGAGTTGGCTCAGCTGCTTGAGCGCACTCGACTGACAGAGCACGAACGCTCGATCACCGAGGCCAACAACACTGCATTAAGGCGCCAGAGTGAGACTTTGCGAGATACGCTGGACAGGGCTCGTGATGAATGCGCTCAACTCAGTGAACGTAGCCTGAGAGTGCCGCAACTTGAAGCCGAAGTCATCAGGCTCAATGAGCAATGCCAAATAAGCCAAGAAGCGGTTTTGCGCCTGTCTTCAAATGATGCCCAGAAAACACAGGCCTTGAGCTCGATGACGCAACAGTGTCATCAACTTGAGCTCGCCAAGTCCAGCGTTGAGCGTCAACTCAACGAAAACCACACCCAGCTGCAAACGGCCTTGACAGAAAAAGCGCAATTACAAGCCCGCCTAGAATCAGAACGTCAAAACAGCGAAGGCCAGCTTCACCTTTTATTGAAAGCCAAAGAAACGCTGTCTGATCAATTCAAGTCTCTGGCCAGCGATATTCTGGAAGAAAAATCCAAACGATTTGCCGATCAAAACCAACTCAACTTGGGCCAACTCCTTGAACCCCTGAAGTCTCGTCTGACTGCGTTTCAGGGCAAAGTTGAAGAGGTTTATGTTCAAGAAGGAAAAGACCGCTCCGCACTGTCTGAGCAGGTGCGTCAGTTGGTGCAACTGAACCAAGCCTTGAGTCAAGACGCCAAAAACCTGACGCAAGCTCTCAGCGGCTCGGTCAAGACCCAGGGCAGTTGGGGCGAGTTGATTCTGGAGCGTGTGTTGGAGGCGTCTGGCTTGCGAAAAGGTCTCGACTATCACATTCAACAAAGCCATGTTCGTGATGATGGTTCTCGCGCGCAGCCTGACGTGGTCATTCACCTGCCCGAAGAGCGCCGGCTGGTGGTTGATGCCAAGGTTTCGCTTCTGGCGTACGAGCGCTCAGTCAACGCCAGCACCGAAGAAACTCGTCAGTTGGCGTTGCGCCAGCATCTCGATTCTGTCAGAGCGCACATCAAAGGCCTTTCAGACAAAAAGTATGAGGCCCTGTACAAACTCAAATCACTCGATTTTGTATTGATGTTCATCCCCATCGAGCCCGCCTTCATGCTGGCCGTCACGCAAGACAACGAGCTGTTCATGGATGCCTGGCAGCGCAACGTGTTGATGGTCAGCCCGTCAACCTTGCTTTTTGTGGTGCGTACCGTGGCCCATTTGTGGCGCCAAGAAGCCCAAAGCCGCAATGCTCAAGAAATTGCCAAACGCGGGGCTGAGCTCTATGACAAACTGTGCGGCTTTGTGGAAGACCTTCAAAATGTGGGGCAGCGCTTGGCACAAGCCCAGGCTGCGTTCGATGGCGCCCAGAAAAAGCTGACCAGCGGTAAGGGAAATCTGATTCGTCAAGCGCAGATGCTCAAAGAGCTTGGCGTTAAGCCCTCTAAATCTCTGTCGCCGGACATGGTTGATCTGGCCGATATGGCCGCCACTGAAGAGGATCCGTTGATGCCCATCGTCCGTGATTCAGAGGCATTGGATTTACCCCGCAACCCGCCATTGACCGTTTCACCCGCCCTCCCCTAAGAAGCCCACAAAATTCATCACGAGGGCTCAACACCCCCGAAACTGAAAACGCCATGACTGACGAGGGTTACCAAGGTAAAGGGCAGAAATACGGCCTTCTTGGCCCTTTCTTATGGGGTGCAGAATGGTCTCGACGACGCTACGCTGGGTACTTGGCGATTCTGTCTTTTATCCATGTCGGACGATCAAGTCACGCTCACCCGCAACTTTGTGAACGCACAGCTCCCTGTGTTTGTGTGCGATCTCAGTGCAATGATCGACCCCTTTCGGCTGGCCGCTGAAGCAGTGAACGAGCTTCAGCAAACTCACCCTCAATCTACGCCATCGAATGTCAAAGCTTTGTACATGAGCCCATGGAAGAGCCACATTCTCAACCCCAAGCTAGGTTTGTTATGTGCCACGGTTGTCAAGCTGGCCCGTATGGGAGCCAGAGGCATCACAGGCGCTGATTTATCGGCGTTAAATATCGAGCTGGTGGTCACTGATTGTTGGGCAGCCGTGTATCACTCTACAGACTCCACTTTGAGACACAACCACTTTCCTGCCGAGTTTGCCGCCGTCGCTTATCTTGAGGCGGCCGATGGCTGCGCGCCTATCATTTTTGCAGGAAGCACAGCCATTCAGCCTCGACCAGGCATGGTGATTATTTTTCCAGGCATCTTGGACCATGAAGTCCCTGCCACCAATGCACGACGCACGGTCGTGGCCATGAACCTCTACAAAAAGGCAAGCTTCATTTAACCCCCAGGGCTAAATTGATAAGCAAGTGTTCAAGGCAAAAAGCCATTGACCCGCTTACAGCGCGCGATGTCACAAGCTGTAGGCAGCATGGCACGGTATTCAGTCACGCCTGGAATGCCTTTGTGGGGTCCGCCGTGGCGGGTCAAACAGGTCTCGCCACGGCCATTGTCATAGTAGCTCATCACATCGACGCAACGGCGAGAGTGCGCCATCAGACCAAAAAAGTGCCCCATCTCATGGCTGACCACGGTTTGCAAGGTTTGCGCACCGGGGTGACGCGGATTACGTTGTGCCAACAACTGAAACATGGCGACACTGAGGGACAACCTGCGCTGCCCGACATCAGCCAAAGCAAAATTGCCCCGCGCTTGCGCCTCATTCCACTGAACGACAATCACCGAGGCCGAATGGAGGAGTGAAGACGCCTCACTCAGCACCTCTGCTGGAATGCCACAAGCTGACCACGCCGATGCAGCACGCTGCAAGCTGCCAAGCACCAAAGCCTCATCAAACCACGGTGGTGCGCCCTCATGCCGATAAATCAATCGCACAGCGTTGCCCTGGGCAGGTCTGTCTTGACCGTCAGGCCAAGTCACGATCTCGCCGACTTGACAGTTTGCAATTTCAGCGGCGCGGGCGCTCTCAGCGAAGGCCGCCGCCTCTTTGATCGCAAAGGCCGACACCAGGGCGATGAAGCAGCGTACGCCAGTCAGAAATGAAGATGTACCCATCAGAATTGAAGACGCCGTGTGGTCAAACTGGAAAAAAACATGTTTTCAGCGTTATAAAATAAATTCCAACTGTGAAAAGCGACGCAGCCCCGAAAGCTTAAAGCAATGTACCGTGAGAGGGCATTGATTTCGAGAGCTGTGTTGCCTAAATGGGTGTGAAGCCGCGGATCAAAATCGGGGCAGAGACTGCGACTTGATGCTGTGATGTTTTGACGTTCAAGTTGGATAAGAATATTGACCCATCCAACTTGAAAATGATACTTAGGGAGTTTTCATGCTTTTTCTCAAATCCAAAGCCCTTGTGGCCACTTTGCTCTTTGCTTGCCTAACGGCTCCTGCCTGGGCAACAAACCCAGGTGAACCCGCACCTGAGATTGATTTGCCTGGGGCCAGCATCGCTGCCAAGCTCTCAGAGCTAAAAGGCAAGGTCGTTTATGTTGACTTTTGGGCCTCGTGGTGTGGCCCGTGCAAGCAATCGTTTCCCTGGATGAACGAGATGCAAAAAAAATACGGCCCCCAAGGCTTACAGATTGTGGGCTTGAACGTTGACGCCAAACGTGAAGATGCCGACACGTTTTTGAAAGAGTTTCCAGCTCAGTTTGAAGTGGCTTTTGACAGCAAAGGCGAATCAGCCAAAAAATTCAAAATCAAGGGCATGCCTACCGCTTTTTTGGTGGGCAAAGACGGCCTGGTCTTGAATGTCCATCAAGGCTTTCGTGACAAAGACCGCGCCGATTTAGAGGCCAAGTTCATTGAGGCTCTGAATAAGAAGCAATGATTCAACCCTCAGCGGGCTGTTGATTTTGATTGCCCGCTTGATTGCCCCTAGCGCATCCCACTGAAGTTTCCAGGCTAAAGGATCAACCATGAAGTTCCCCCCCCTGCCCCTGCTGACCCCACTGTAATTGTTGCTGCTGTGTCTAGCCGGCTGCTCTAACCTGACCCCGCCTCAGGCCTGGGAAATATGCAATTTAGCCCAGCCAGCGATGAACATGGCGGGTGACCCACTGGAAGAGGCCTTCAACCAACACACCTACTCCAGCAAAGAAAATGCTTCAGGCGGTTATGGGGTGGGTGGCGGAGGCTGCGGATGCAACTGAGATGGCCTCCCCCCCCCAAAAAATTTCTTTTTTGGTCCGCTTTTTTGAAGGTCTTCGCATGAAACCGAATGTTGATTGTCCTCGTGTCTCCTCCACGACGGCCCGAAGTAGGCTGCAAAGTGGTGCTGTGGTCATGGCCGCGCTGGCATTGCCTGGCGTTTACTCGCCCACAGTGCTTGCCGAGGGGGCCCCAGAGCAAGGGGTGATTGCGTTCAAATACCTGCGCTATGAAGACTCACAGCCGGGCAAAAAGCGGGTCACTGTCGACGCACCTTCAGTGTATTTGGCCACGCCGTTGGGGCCCAATTGGTCTGCAGAGGGGTCGATGGTCGTAGACAGCGTGTCCGGTGCAACACCTCGCTGGCAATCATCGGTGTCTGGGGCCTCGAACATGAGTGATGAACGCAAGGCAGGTGACGTCAAGGTCACGCGCCATTTTGAGCGCTCGTCATACGCTCTGGGCTTGAGCCACTCCAGCGAGAACGACTACGTTTCAAATGCGTTTTCTGTTCAAGGCTCATGGTCGACGCCGGACAACAACCGCACCTGGACGATGGGGTATGGTCATGCACAGGACAAAATCAACCCCACCAAAGGGGGGACGTTAGGTATTGAAAACGAGCGCAAAAAGACCCACGAAATTATTTTGGGTGTCACCCAAGCTGTCTCCAGCAACGACATTGCTCAACTCAATCTGACCCTTGGCAGTGGCAAGGGGTACTACAGCGATCCCTATAAAACTCTCGATTACCGCCCTCGCGAGCGCACACAGTTTGCCTTGCTGGGACGATGGAACCACTTCCTCAATGGCAATGGCTCTACCCTGCGAGGCAGCTACCGCTTGTATAACGATAGCTTTGGTATTCGTGCGCACACCTTGCTGGGGGAGTGGGTGAAACCAGTCACCGACGCCCTCACACTCACGCCTTTGCTTCGCTTTTACAGCCAAAGCTCGGCTGATTTTTACAAAGACGGTCAATATGACAGCAGCGGGATCCCGATTTATCCGACCCTGTCCACAGGTGAACTCAACTCAGGTGACCAGCGCCTGTCTGCGTTTGGGGCGGTGTCTGTGGGCCTCAAAGCACACTACAAAATCAATCCCGTGTGGGCTGTTGACGGCAAAATCGAAGCCTATGAGCAACGCTCGAGCTGGCGTCTTGGCGGCTCAGGCTCGAGTGGGGTTGACGCTTTCAAGGCGTCCATTGTGCAAATGGGTGTGAGCCATAAATTCTAAAGCTGAGCTCTTCGCCCCACCCATCAGCCTCCGGATTCAGCATCAAACGCTGACAACAGCTCAAGTCGTTGGAGTATCGCTATGAGTTTCATCGCCCGTTTGACGTTCAAATCTTTGTTCCGTTGCTCATTGGCCCCGGCCTTTTCTCGCCTGATGGTCAAATGCATCGCGGTTGTGATGGGCCTGATGTTTCAGCCCTGGATGGCCTGCGCGAGTGATTTTCTCGACCCTGAATTGGCCTTCAAGCTTGCTGTCAAGCCTGTCGGGGCCGAACAACTGGATGTTCGATTTGATGTAGAACCTGGCTACCACCTTTACCGAGACAAACTCAAAGTAGAGGCCAGCACTGCCAACACCATCAAATCGTTGAGCATTCCTCGGGGTCAACTTGATTTTGATGCCAACTTCAACAAAGAAGTCGAGGTGTTCAAAGCCCCTGTCAGTTTGACATTGGCACTGCATCCAGCGAGCCCTGCACCGTTCAAATTGACTGTCCACTATCAAGGCTGCGCCGACGAGGGTCTGTGTTACCCCCCCAGTGAAAAAGTCTTCAAGGTAGAGCGCCAAGGTGATGCGCTGGCCGTGTCAGCGTTGACTGAGGCTCAGGCGGCATCTTGGCCCAGTGAGCGTGTCGCGAGTGGATCGACAAGCAGCAACACCACCAACCCCTCACCCCCTACAGCGCCCCCCCCTGACGAATCAAGCATTGCATCAGCGCTTCAATCTGGCAATCTTTTGAGCGTCATGGGTGTTTTTTGGATTGCAGGCTTGCTTTTATCTTTTACCCCTTGCGTTCTGCCAATGGTGCCGATTTTGTCGTCAATCATCGTGGGGCAAACGGGTGAGGTTTCGCGCGCCAAAGGGCTGTCTTTGGCTCTGGCTTACTCATTGGGGATGGCTTTAATTTACACCGCGCTTGGCATGGCGGCAGGGCTGGCCGGTGAAGGTTTGGCGGCTGCTTTGCAAAATCCTTGGGTACTGGGCAGCTTCGCCCTTTTGCTGGCTGTCTTGTCGCTTTCCATGTTTGGGGCCTACGAACTGCAAATCCCCACTCATCTACAAGGCCGCCTCACAGAGTTCTCCGGCAAGTTGAGGGGCGGGCAATATGCAGGCGTGTTTTTGATGGGCGGGCTCTCTGCACTGATTGTGGGCCCTTGCGTAGCGGCACCCCTGGCAGGTGCCTTGGTTTATATCAGTCAAACAAAAGACATGCTGATCGGAGGCACTGCGCTCTTTGCCTTGGCCTGTGGCATGAGCGTGCCTTTGTTGCTCGTGGGGGTCTCCGCAGGCTCTTTGTTGCCCAGGGCGGGCGGCTGGATGAATCGGGTGAAGCATTTCTTTGGCGCGTTGCTCCTTGCCGTCGCTTTATGGATGGTTTCGCCTGTGGTGCCTGCCTGGACTTTGATGGTGGGGGTGGCTGCTTTGCTCATGGCCACGGCCGTCTATCTAGGGGCCTTTGATCACTTAGACCTCTCGATCAGTCCTGCTCACGCTTTGACCAAAGGGGTCGGCTTGATGCTGGCCTTGGGGGCTGCTTTACAGCTGATTGGCGCGGCATCGGGCGGGCGTGATTTACTTCAACCCTTGCACCATTGGGGCCAGGCCTCCGGGGTGTCCGCTTTGGCAAGTGGCGGCACTGTCGCCTCCAGCACTCATCTCAAATTTCAAACCATCGCCACCGTCGAGGCCCTAGAGGCTGCTGTTCGCGCCGCCACCAAACCCGTGATGCTTGATTTTTATGCCGACTGGTGCGTAGCGTGCAAAGAGCTCGATGCCTTCACTTTCAGTGATCCTGCCGTGGCCAAGCGCATGCAAGAGCTCACATTGCTGCGCGTCGATGTCACCGCTAACAATGCCAATGACAAAGCATTGATGCGCAAATATCAGCTGTTCGGCCCCCCGGCTCTGTTGTTCTTTGGCCCTGACGGCCAAGAGCTGTCGCAAGCTCGAGTGATCGGTTTTCAAAATGCTGAAAAATTTGGAGCCCACCTGGATCGTCTAGCAGCCGCTCGAGCCACTCGGTTGAGAAGTGGCTCGGCAAATTCGGACAGTTTGGATAAGTGGAAGATAGGGGCATAAGGCTGGGCCAAGGCGGTCTGTCCAGGAGTCCGATATGAGCAAGAA